>CAJOPP010000526.1 GCA_905236365.1 uncultured Lachnospiraceae bacterium | reverse complement strand
GAACATTTTAACATATTTAGTTACAGTATGCTACAATTTAATTTGTCAAATTGGGAGATGTTTTGTTGAAATTGTAAAATGGCGGGGTATTTTTTTAGGAAATGGGCTGTGGATGCTTAGAGTTGCTTCTTGTCGCTCACTCCATCTGATCACATCTGACAATACCATTACACATATCCTTATTCTTGTCAAGGGATACTCAAGCTTCTCTTAAATCTATCTTGGAACTGCGGTAAAAATGAATGTGGCACAATGGAGGAGATGGTTTTACCGAACTCAAAGTGCGGTTAGCACCTCCCACAATGTGCCGTCTGACAATCAAACTACGTCTCTTTAATTTTTCTTTTGTCCACTCAGAATATCTAGAAGTTCCCTTGGAGTAACAACAAAAGGTTCTTTGGGGAAATGCTTTATATTCCCGGTCACCAGATACGCTTCGTCGTCTCGTTTTTCAAGAACGATCTCATAAAATGGCAAATCCTTCATATCCGGCAAAACGATTCCTGACGGTGAAGGATTAACCAATATACCATACTTTTCAATTGCGGAAAGCAAGTATTCAATCGTTCTTCCATCAAATCCAAATTTCTTTCGCGACAAAACCTCACGATATTCTTTTGTAATCAGATTGCTATAAACAGGAATAATCTCACCGCATAATAGATCATTTAGCAGCCTCCCTGCGTGCCAGATCAATTTCTTTATTGATATCATCCAGACCCAAATCGGCGATGCCGTTCTCTTTGGCTTGTGCTCGTAAATCCATAAGTGCCTGCAATGCGTCTTCTCTGGTAATATCTGCTGTCGGCGCTGATATTTCAAATGGTATTCTGCGCTGTCTCACAACAGCTCTTGCAAATACATTGATCGCCGTTGTAGCATTCATGCCAAATTCCTGACATAAATTATCAAACTGTTTTTTTAAGGATTCATCCATACGGACACTGAACGTTGCCTGTGCCATAGCAAAGCCCCCTTTCTGCTTGTTCTTAATTAGAGTATATGCAGATAGGTTTGAATTGTCAACAAAAAGAACGCATTAGGTTCATAATTCATTAAAATATAACCGATTAATCAGATTGCCATCAGTCCCCTGCGATCATAAATCGACTCTTCCCTTTCAATTCCGCATCGAATCGCTCGGTCAAGTGCCATGATCATCGCGGTTCCAAAATACACATAAGCCTCGCTTGCCAATGTATCAAAACTAATATTCCTGCAAATATAATTTTCAATATTTTGTAAAGTTTCTGCGTACGAAGATCCCTCTAGTGTTTCAAAAATTTTCAACCAATCCTCAGCCTGTGATCCCTCAGGCAAACAAATATCTTTTAATATTTTTTCTAAAACACTTTCCATTAGTACAATACTCCTTCATAAATGATATCCAATGTCTCTCTATTATTTCTTTTATTCTTTTGATGACGTACATTCATTCTAAAAGGATAAATTTCTTTAAGAATTTTTATTATTACGTCAAAATCAGGTCTGTTTTCCAGTTTTTTATTTTTTTTCAGAATATATCTGCTATGTTCATACTTCAATTCGTCTATGGTTTCATAATATCTATCACTTTTTCTCCAAACTGAATCAATATCAAAAATAAGTTCATAAAACTCATCATCAATAACAAGAAGATAAACATTAGGATATGCTTTTTCAGACTCTCTGATAACAATAGGCATAGGAGAAAATGCTTCAGCAAAAACAATCCTTTCATCAGAGGTAAAAGTAAAATTAAGCACATCTTTTGTCAAAAATTTTGTATGAAAACTCACTATTTCATCATATGGATATTCAATAGGCATTGAATCAATTTCCTTACATCTTTCCAAGCTAAGTTTTCCCAACTTCAATTCCATGTTATCTAAATATTGTTGTGTTACTATCATTTTAGCCTCCTTGCATTCTTAATAATTTTTTATTTTACTTTTATTACAACTTAAAAACAACTTCAATAAAACGCCGCTATATTTAAGCAAAATATTCTGGGATTTATAAGTATACAATTTCCCATAGCCTGTACATCTGGCAGTTGTGCGATCTCCTCGGATAATTCCACCTTATTCTTTTCTTTGGTGTTATATAATTGCGAACGAAAATCAAATTCACCGATTCTTGTTGTTCTTCCATCCCGATAAGTAATGTCCGCCGAATTTGTGCCATCAACATTCTCTTGTTTCAAGGAAATCGCAGCGATTCCCAGTTCATCCAAACTATACAATTCCCCTGCCTGCGACACACCATCACTGTTCTTGTCCTGCCATACCTTCAGCTTAGAGAAAGCAGTATCATTTTCATCAATCAAACCATCTTCATTGTCATCATACTGTCCCAGAGCCTCAAACCCGGTACGCGCAAGCTTGCCATTTGCAAGCTTTTTGGAAGTACCGAACAGCTCCGAGCCATCATTGATGATTCCATCTTCGTTAAGATCAATAGCTAACAGCGCATCATCCGCAGATACCCACTCGGTCTTCTCCTTCAGCCCCTTGGCATCCTCATCAAAGTAAACACCCTCTTCGGTGGAAAGCAATTCAAAACCGTCTCCATCCAGATCAACCACCAGAGGATCTGCCACATAACGGACAGCAGTAGTGGCGTTTGTAAAAAGTATATCTAAATATTCTAAATCAATTCTAATTAAATCCTTTAAAGTAGAAAATGCTTTGGTAGACAATAGTCCAACTTCTTTCATAAAGTTTAATTTATGCATCACATTGGATAAACCATATAAGGTCAGTCGTAAAAAGTATTCTGCTTTCGTCAGTTCCCCATTTTTGATTTTTATATAACTCGGTTCACTAGAAAAGTTTTCATTTTTTATCAGCCCTAATGTTTCATACATGGATAAAATGTACCCTGTATAAACCACATTCATTTTTTCCTCATCTTCTCCGTATGTAATGGGTTTATCTTCCATTCGCTCCTGATTTTGTTCCAATACTTTACCACCTGTAAATTGATTGGATGTACTAAAAATATACTGTTCCGGATTGAGAAAATCATGTAGATACTGAACCGGTGCATCCGGACTCTCATATATCGTATCAAAGGTATATCCTACAATAGACGAAATCAATTTCCCTAATGCTATTTTTTCTTTTATGGAGAGGGTCTCTAAAATAGCTAAAGCAGTCAGGAGTTTATTGTCAGAGGATGAAAGTGGATTCGATTCTTTAGCTATTAATGCAGGTACACCCAGCTTAGCCAATACTCGTATTACATTTTTTCTTTCCTTGATAGATAAATCGGGCCTTTCGCCAAATTTAGTGGGTAACCCCTAATTTTGGCGAAAGGCCATAATTTTTAATGTCTAATTCAGTAAAATCGCAATACGCGAGTTGCGTTGCCCAAACCAATTCCTCAGCACTATAAATTTTTTTGTTTTCTATCTGCTCACTTGCCATCTGTTTTAATCTCCTCT
>CAJOPP010000525.1 GCA_905236365.1 uncultured Lachnospiraceae bacterium | reverse complement strand
TATTGGAATGTGCATGAGCACCATACCTGTCGCATATCTATGAAGCATAGCTGAATAGATACCATGAAATAATAAAAGAAAAGAGGGATAGAATGGCTAAAATAGCAGATGAATATTTTAAAGTTGAACCTTGGCGTATTGTGGAAGAAGGGTTTGATCCAAAGCACAGTGAAGTAGGAGAGTCAATTTTCTCTTTGGCAAATGAGTATATGGGTATCCGGGGAATGTTTGAAGAAGGATATTCTGGCGATACATTGGTAGGAAGTTATTTTAATGGCGTGTTTATTACAGAAGAGGTGATCAGATCGCATTATAAAGGAATCAGCAGGATTTCGGAATTCATGGTGAATTCTGTGAACTGGGTGAAGACAAAGATTACCCTGGATGGTGAAAAGTTAGATCTTTATAAGAGTCAGTTTAAAGAGTTTGAAAGAGTACTGGATTTAAAGACAGGTTTGCTTCGCAGATCGTTTAAATGGATTACGGCCTCGGGGAAAGAAACAAAGCTGGTATTTGAGAGATTGGTATCCATGACGCATGTGTCTTATGGAGCACAACGGATTACGCTCTTACCAATCAACTATTCCGGAGATGTTGAGATTCTGCTTTCTGCCGATTTTGGTATTCTTCATGAGAAAAAGAATAATTACTGGAATTTCTTAGGTTCGGAAGATGCGGCTGGCTGTTTTGAGGTCAGGGGTATGACAACGTGGGGAGAAAAAGAGATTGATAGTAAACATATATGCTCCATTGAAGGAGAATATGAGGAGAACGGTTTCTCTGAGGAGAAGGAAGCAGGTAAGAGATTTCTTCTGCATGTAAAAGAGGGAGAGCAGTCCACAGTTACCAGAGTGATCAATAACAAGCAGCCGGGGAAGAGTGAAGAGGATATTTCGATTACATTTGATGAATTGTTATCTGAGAACGGAAACTGGTGGAATAAAATTTGGGAGATGTCGGACATCACGATTGATGGAGATGAGAAGAATCAGCAGGGGATTCGGTTCTGTATTTTCCAGATGATGCAGACATATCATGGAGCGTATCCGGGTGACAATATAGGAGCCAAGGGACTTACGGGAGAGGCTTATGCAGGAAATGCATTCTGGGATACTGAGACTTATTGCCTTCCGTTTTATATGTTGAATTTGCCGGAAGCATCCAGAAGTCTTTTAGAGTATCGATATTTTTCTTTACCTTATGCAAAAGAGAAAGCGGAATCATTGGATTGCAAGGGTGCATTTTATCCGATTTCCACAATCAGTGGAAGAGAAAGTTGTGGTTTGTGGCAGCATGCAAGTCTGCAGTTACAGGCTTCTACCGGAGTAGCATATGGAATCTGGTTTTATGAGAAGTTGTCTGATGATAAGGAATTCCTGAAAGAATATGGGGCGGAGATGTTGGTAGAGGTCAGCAGAATGCTGGCAACCAGAGGTGCCTGGAATGCAGATGGTAGCTATTATGGATATTACAGTGTAATGGGTCCGGATGAGTTTCAGATGATGGTAAATCACAACTGCTATACGAATTTTATGGGCAAATTTACCATGGAGTACACGCTTCAGGTGTTAGAGGAACTGGAAGAGGATCAGGAGTGGTACAAGGCGTTTGTAAAGAAGCTGTCTTTAGAAGAGGAGGAGAAGAAGGACTGGAAAAAGAAAGCAGAGAATATGTTGATTCTGAAGAAGGGTCTGCTTTATGAACAGCATGATGGATTTTTCAATCTTCCGCATGTAGATGTGGATGCGATTCCGGTAGAAGAATTTCCTCTTTATAATCACTGGTCTTATGACCGATTATATCGCAATGATATGGTCAAGCAACCGGATGTATTGATGATGATGTTATTGTTCAATCATCAGTTTTCGGAGGAAGAGATTGCAGCAAATTATGCATATTATGAGCCGAGATGTATTCATGAAAGTTCCCTGTCGCCTTCGGTACACTCGATTTTGGCAGCCCAGATCGGCAAAGAAAAAGAAGCGTATGATTTCTTTGGATTCGCAACCAGACTGGATCTGGATGATTATAACCGTAATAC
>CAJOPP010000524.1 GCA_905236365.1 uncultured Lachnospiraceae bacterium | reverse complement strand
TCTTGGCAGACAGCTTCGTCTGAAGGAACGAATCTGTTATCCGGTACTAAGTCCGATTTATGTAGAAGATCAGGCACTTTCCTTGGCAAAAGGGGTTCGCCTGGATGCAGTTGCTACTTTGAAAATGGATGATTTTTCTGTAAAAGAGGCAGGACAGGTTCAATTCAACGAGAAAAGTCTCTCCGGTATTGTGATCATGAATCTGTCCTGTTATCTGAACAGCCGAAGCAAAGAGGATTGGAACGAATGTCTGTTCATAGATACATTGCCGAAACTGTCCTGGGACAGACTAAAACAATTTCTGATACAACAAAAAGAAGCATATCCAAATAAATTACTCGCATTGATATTGAGTGGAATTTTACCAAATGCCTTTGGAAAATACATAATGAAACGATTGCATTACGAACAATCCGTCACAATGTCGGATCTGACAGAAAAGCAGCTCAACCGCTTGTGCTCCAACTTAAAAAAAATGAGTTTTACGCCGGTTTTTTATGAGGATTTTGATAAGGGCCAGGTTACCGGTGGCGGAATTGCAACAGAAGAAGTGGATGTAGACACATTTGAAAGTAAAAAATATCGAAATCTTTATATAACAGGAGAGGTATTAGATGTAAACGGAATATGTGGCGGCTATAATCTTACATTTGCCGTTCTTTCCGGGATACAGGCAATAAAGCATATTATAAAGTGAAAACGGAGGAAATGGATATGATTGAAATTCAGGGAATCAAAGTTCCGGTCAGTAAGGATTACAAAAGATTAGAACAGCAGATTATGAAAAAGCTTCATTTGCTGACAGTGCCTAGCTATGAAATTATAAGACGTTCCATTGATGCCAGAAAGAAACCAGAACTATTTTACATATATACGGTATGGGTCACTTTGCCAAATGAAAAGCAGATTCTAAAAAAACTTCACAATAATAATATTATGTTAACTAATAGGGTGAATTATCAATTTCCAGATTCAGGGCAGGAGATTATGAAACATCATCCATTGATTATCGGAGCTGGACCTGCCGGATTGTTTTGTGCTTTGCAGCTTGCTAAAAAAGGCTATGCTCCGATTGTTGTGGAACGGGGACTACCGGTAGAAGAGCGTGTAAAAAAGGTAAATGATTTTTTTGAAGGAGCTGCACTGGATCCGGAGTGTAATGTGCAATTTGGAGAAGGAGGGGCAGGCACATTCAGTGACGGAAAGTTAAATACGCAGGTAAAAGACAAGTATGGACGGATCCGATATGTTTTAGAGACTTTTGTAAAACATGGTGCACCGAAAGACATTTTGTTTGATTATAAACCACATGTGGGAACAGATCTGCTTGTTAATGTTGTAAAAGGGATTAGGGAAGAAGTAGAATCTCTTGGGGGTGTTTTTCTGTTTGATACCAAGGCTGTGGATATAGAAGTTGAACAGGGCACAATCACAAAAGTAAAATTGTTGCATAAAGGCTGTGAAACATGGGTGCAGAGTAATCAGGTCGTTCTTGCAATAGGACATAGTGCAAGAGATACCTTTACCATGTTACACAGCAAAAATATTAATATGATTGCAAAAGATTTTGCGGTCGGTGTAAGAGTAGAGCATCCGGCAATCTGGATCAATGAAGCGATGTATGGGACAGGAGAATCTGCGAAGCTGTTACCCGCAGCACCATATAAACTGACCTATCAGACAACAAAGGGACGAGGCGTATATTCTTTTTGTATGTGTCCGGGCGGTTATGTGGTGAATGCATCTTCCGAAGAGGGACGGATTGCTGTAAATGGGATGAGTTATAGTGGAAGGAATGGAGAGAATTCTAACGCTGCAATCGTCGTATCGGTTCGGAAAGATGATTTGAAAACAGATTCCCCTCTTGCCGGCATGGAATTGCAGAGAGAATTAGAGTCCGCTATTTATAAAGCCGGACATGGAAAGATTGTTGTTCAGAGATTTGAGGATTTTAAGAAGAACATTCCGACCACATCTGTTGGAGTAGTTACCCCTCAGATTAAAGGCGGATACGAACTCGGAAACTTGAGGCAATGTCTTCCGGAATTAATTACAGAATCAATTCTGGAAGCAATGCCGTCTTTTGATCAAAAGATATCCGGATTTGCACATGATGATACAATTTTTTCCGGTGTGGAGAGCAGAACCTCCTCGCCTGTAAGAATTGAAAGGGATTCAGAGTTTTTATCAAATATCAAAGGAATCTATCCGTGCGGGGAAGGTGCCGGATATGCGGGCGGAATCATGTCTGCTGCAATGGATGGTATGAAAGTTGCGGAGGCAATTATACAAAAATATAGTCCGGAGAGCAATGCAACATTTGATAAATAGCTGGGGGACAGTATCCCCGGTGTCCGGCTAAGTACTGAACAAGGAGATGCTTTCAAAACATATTTACATACACCATGTTTATATGTGGTTAAATATATAAAGTCAAATTGATTTTATGAGACAGATACTTATATTATATGCACAACCATATGAAAGTATATCGCTAGCTACAGCACTATGAAAAGTGATTGCGTCTATTATAGGAAAAATGGGGGTTTTAAGTGTAGATTTTTAAATATTAAGATATACAATATCCATAGAATTAATATATGAACAGATAATAATTATTCAATACAAAAAAGTTATTTGCTAAAATAACTGGAAAAATATTGATTTTAGTATTGACAAATGAATGTCTATATCTGTATAATTCTCAAAAGTAAAGTTTAAATTGTTAAAGAGTTAATATTTATCAAAAGTAGTCTTTGCGATATATATTTTTAATAATAAAAAAATTGCATTGATTTTAGTAAAATATACAATTCTATTATTATTAAGATGTTAATGAAAGTTGACATAAAAAAATAAAGTGAGGTAACAAATTATGAAGAAGATCATGAAAAAAATGGTAACATTAGGATTAAGTTTATGTATGGCAGTAACAATAGTATCGCCTGTCAATGCAGCAAGAAGAAATCAGAATAGTAAAAAAATAAACGGATATGTTCTGACAACCAGAGCTGAATTAGAAAATGTTTATCATATAATGGTTGTGAATAAGCATAATGTAAAAGTAGCAAATTGGTCAACACAAGCAGAATACAAAGGGCCTAAAGATAATGGTAAGTTAACAACATCCTGGAAGTTTTCAAGTCCGGATGGAGTACAATGGGACGGTGAGGGTCAAAAAGGATCTGGCAAAATAACCGGCGGAAGCAAAACTCTTAATGCAGATGTCGTTACTGCAACGGGAGCAATTTATTTGCCTACAAATTTGGCACATTTATCAATGGAGTCAGCAGCATCTTTCAAGAAAGGAAATACATTATATTCTGTTACTTGTAAAAACTAATGTTGAAGAGCAATCGCAATTGCGATTGCTTCTTTTTGTAAGTGTATCTGAAAGTGTACATTTCTAATAGCTGAATTTTAGTACGAAATACATTAGAGACGCGGGAGAAAATCATTAAATGAATAAATTAGGAAAATATTTGATTATGTGGATGCTTTTAGCCATATGCATGACTGGATGTGGAAATCAGACGGGATTTCGTTATTTGTCTTATTCAAAATTACCGGATGGACTGACTGAATCAGCCAAAGCAATTTATACTGAGAGCGGGGAATCGATTAATATTCAAATAGCAAGTTGTGATAAATGTATTTCTCCATTAAAAATGGTCTCCATCCAGAACTTATACAATTTGCATAATTTGAATTTGTCAGAATTAGTGGAAGAAAATAATACTTTTCGATTTTCTGTTGAAAAAAGCATATATGAGAATAAAGATTATGTATTGATAAATGAACTTTCAGATGAATCATATGAAGAAGACTATTTTGAGGCATATTATGCTGCAACATATATAAAAAATAATTCTTTAAAAGAGAAGATTGATGCCAAATACAGCGAATTTACAGGTGACGAAAAACAGGATATTAGAGAAAATATATATCAATATTTGAATCATTATTTTCAGACTGGAGAACGAGGGACTGACGAAGCAGATATCCAAAAAGAAGTATATCGTATTCTTGCGGAAGAAAGCATAGACAAGTACACAAATATATACATAGATGATCTGTTAGATACAAAGGCAGCAGTGGCGTATATGTTTTTTTGTGGCAATAATACAAAACAAAAAGAATTAAAAAAAATATATCAGAAATATCAACAGGATTGTAACCAAAAAAGATATGTACTGGATATGGATTTTTGTTTGGAAGACTATACACAGGTTTTGTATTTTTTAATGGGATTATTAAATGTTAATGAAAAAAATGATTGGCTATTTACTTGTGCACAAAATACAGAGATATTATATCAGCCTGTCATATATGACTATCTGTCACCACAAAATTTTGCTTCGTATATGATGCTATTATCATATACGAATACTAAATTAACAATGGAACAGTATGAAACATTGCAATCGATATATGAGCAGATTCTTGAGAAAACTGATTTGACAAGTTACAAAGGATTATATTATCTGAAATTAGCTGCCGAATTGTTAAATATTGATGGTCCACAATTAGAGCCACACACAGTTGAAAAAGATTACTTTTATTATCTTTATACAGGTGAGCGAGGGTCTTTTGATATCATGTATGATGCAAAAGACGGTACGATGGATATTTTAGATGCAATTGAATGTTCCGAGACATCATCTGATAAAGTGAAAATATTGGACGATATTTCTATATTTGATTATGAGCAGGCTGAAGATTTTGCAGTTTTACTTAATCAATATGTTCTTTGTAAATTGGATAATGGGTGTTTGTCAAAGAATGAGAAAAAAGAAATCCGTGATTATATCTATGATCAGAGATGCGAATTGGGATTCCGGTCATATAATGGCGGATATGATTTTCGAACAAGTGTATATTATGCCAATATTTTGTATATATTAGACGGAGGAGAAGATGTGGGTCTTCGTTAGAAATAAGATTGAAAGAAACTTAAATGGTTGTATCTCGCATAGATTGCGAGATGTGCATACAAAAATGTATATTTTACTATTCAACAGGCATACGGTTTGCCCCTGTTGCAATAGAATTTGATTGCTTTATAGCTTAAGGTGGAAGGGCGTATTTCAACAATGAAATTTTTATTATAATTGATTGGAAATATATTTTATCTTTTGGATGTTATTCTTTCTGTTTTAATCAATAAAGAATATAAAAGGAAAAAAATCTTTCAGATAACTTATAGTTGGTTACAGTTCACTCGTAAGCCAGTAAACAGTCGCTATAGTTACGTTTATTCTTATTTGCCTCAAAATACTTATTGACATTAGGAAACATCATGGATACAATAAGAAATTGTTTAAATATCATAATAGTCATTAAATCAAAGAAGTAGAACTGTGTGATATTATTTAATAACTCAACTTTCCCATCAATGTAGCTGGTGGGAATGCTTGAAAAACCAAGCATTTTAACTTAATAAATCGGTGCGTTGACATTTGAAAAGCACCTGATCTTTGGTATAATAAGATTACCACATCAAATAAACCAATAAAGAAGAGGTGCTAGTCTTATGATATACCATAATAATGAATTTGAAAATACCCAAAATACGTTTGCTGATGCAATCAAAGAACTTCAGATTGGAAAGCTGTTACGACAGTCCAATATTACAAAGTCCTGTGGTGTTCCTGCATTTGAGGTATTTCAGTTTTTACTACTGTTAGTTTTTCAGGGAAAAAATCTATTTCGTTTCCTGAATTCTAAACATAAAGATGAGGCTGTTTCAAAGAATACTTATTATCGTTTCTTAAATGAAACATCCTATAACTGGAAGAAATTTTTATTTCTT
>CAJOPP010000523.1 GCA_905236365.1 uncultured Lachnospiraceae bacterium | reverse complement strand
CCAGACATATTAACATGTTTAGAAAGATGAGACGTGCAGGTCAGGAAATTTCCAAAGAAGAATGTGAGGAGATATTGATAAACCAGCCAAGGGGAGTACTTGCTCTTTTGGGAGACTATGACTATCCGTACACAGTTCCAATGGATCATGTTTACGTTGACGGGACTATATTGCAGAAAACAGTTTTTCCATCGGAACATATTCTACCTCAGGCGCATGCTGTTCAGAGACCCACTTTGTTATTCCACCAAGTGAGAATATCAAGTACTTTTCTACGATATAAGGTGAAATGAGTCTGCTGCGATCCATCAGCGTTTCATAGTCTTCCTTTTCGAAGGAAGCGTTTTTGAATTTGCACTCTCCGATAACAGCAGTTTTGTTTACGGCATCAACTCCGACAACATCGATGTCTGCAGGGCATTTTTTTATAGGATCAGTTCCTCTCCATTTCCCCGTCTGCGTCAGTATCCTACCATATTCTCCGGTTATTCCGTTTCTAAGCACATACTCCTGACAGATCGTTTCAAACACCTGTCCCATGTAGTCATGAATGAACGGTCTGACATTATTGTCGAAATACTGCGCTCCATAACCGCGTTCTACTGCCATTACCGCTTTTGATACAAATCGGAACCAGAAACCGAACATACCGTCCATAAGTACATACTGTGCCAGTTTCTTATTCTTCTCATTTAGGATCGGGATATCGCGCTTTACGATCCTTACCGCTTCCAGTCTCTTCAGCGCCTGGGTGACTTTCGGTGTATCAAAGCCGGTCTTGGAAGAGATCTCACTCATCTTGGTGCAACCATTTCCAATCGCATTCAAAATGGCAAAGTAAAGTGAAACATCTCTGAATTCCTGGCGGAGAAGATTCTTCGGCTCTTCATAAAAATACCCTGAAGTATCAAAAAACTGACTCACGATATTCTCCTCAAGTGACCGCTCAGGATCAATAGATGCCAGGTATTTCGGTACACCTCCTGTGATCCCGTATACTACCGCTTTGTCTTCCGGAGAATACGCAGGTACGAACTTTGATGATGTCAAATAGTCAAACGGTTGCAGATCCATCTGCCCTGTTCTTCTTCCGTACAGCGGGGATTTTTCCCCCAGAACGTTTTCTTCCATAAAGGAAATCGATGAGCCGCAGATTACAAGCATGATGTTCAACTTTTTCCATTCATGATCGATTTCCCGTTGCAGAACGGATGCGATCTCAACTGCATTTTCAGCGATATACGGATATTCATCAATGATTATCAGATGCCTTGAGCCTGTATTGTCAGTTTTAATACTCGATGTAATAAACCTTACGACATCAGTGTAACTTCTGAAATCAACTCCTGTGTTTCCGGGATTGAAATGCAAAAAGACCGTATCGCCCAATTCACGCAAATTCTCATCATCCTTGCTCTCTATTCCGGTATAGAAAATCGGATTTTTGTCTTCAGAAAACTTGCTAAGCAAAGTTGTTTTGCCTACTCTCCTCCGGCCATACATTACAAGCATCTGAAAATCATCCTTGCTGTACATTTGTTCCAGAGTATTTAATTCTCGTTCTCTTCCTATGAATCTCATATTTATACCCGTTTTTACTAATTTATAGATTACTAATGTTTACATTAGTATAAGGCATGACAGGCTTTTCGTCAACATCTTCCAGTTCAGCATTTTTCTGTTCTGGCGATGATAAAATAGCGGGGAACATCCCCATCGTCAAGGATCTTCGACCGTTTGCTCCACGAAAACAGGGACGGCGTCGCCGTCCCATTTCGTGGAGCAGGTGAACAAAATCGTTTCTGTAGGCTTCAGTGTTTTCAAGGAGAAACGTCGCTTCTTGAATATCGTTTTCATGCCTTTCTTGTCGCCAACCCTGCAGCAGCTGCTATTACTCCTTATGTTTTGAAACAATTAATTCTTTCCGGCAGATTATGATATTGTGTCACCTCTTCGAACCGGGAGCAACATGCAAGCTACCAGCTTATACTGATATACAGGCCATAGCAAGGCATGTCTACCCGTGTATTAACCTTCTGAGTGATTATATCGTACCAATCTATATCTGACTTTAATTTAAAAGACTCGCGAAATGTCATCTTCCTATAGCCATACACAGGCTGCATCATTCCGACTTTCTTAGGATAAACTTCAACATTAGTAAACCCCTCTTTCATCAGCCCGTTTTTGATTGTAGCAATAGAAGTATTGATCTGATCTTGTGTGTAATAGCACACGGTCTCGCAGGTCACCCCCATATGTTTAAGTGCCGCTAAAATACCGTCCTTATAAGTGCCAAAGTCTTCAATAACAAGAAAAATGTTAGTAGTCCCTTTCCACTCCCCCTCAAACCACTGAAATGGTGAAAGTGCACCTGGTTCTTCTAACAAACCGTACTCTTTATCTGCAAGAATAAATGAGAAGTATCCCTCAATGTTGCGATTTGTTCTACTCACCTTTTTTTGCGTGATTTATTACCGCTTTGGTAATCTCAGCCGTCCCCAGCTTCAGGAATTCCAGTTGTTCTTGCTTTGTTTCATAGTTTTTTCTTAACTCGTCTGCAATTGCCATACTTCTAAACCTCCGGATAATCAAGCATCAAATACTCTGTAAGTATTATAACATCTACAGCTAATATTTTCTGCTGAATGAGTCAGTTTATCAACAGGCCTGCTTATGTTTTTCTATTCACCCTG
>CAJOPP010000522.1 GCA_905236365.1 uncultured Lachnospiraceae bacterium | reverse complement strand
TTGAATATTGCACGGATCTTCTCTGCCTTTGTTTCTGTCGGCTGCTGATCCAACGTCATAACATGGCTCAGAGATTGTACTGCGTTGTTGCTCCTACTCAAATCCTCCATGGCCTTATAGCAACGTTCCATTTCCTCTGCCAATTCCTCAGGCTCCTTTTCAGACAAAGCCAGCAATGCAGCCATAGGCAAATCCTCATCTGAAGTCAGGATGGGATGTTCCTTTTTCATGTATTCGTATATCTGTGTAGTTTTCGCAACCACTTTTTCCGCATTTTCTGTACCACAGTTCTCATAGATGGCTAATGCAGCCAAAACACGCTGTTCAGAGCCGAACAAATGTCCTTTATTCAACAAATCATACACCTGCTCTACTCCCTTAAAATAAGCCTCTGCATCTGCAGACAATGCCATCTTCACAATTATCACAGTCTTAAGATTCTGGCGAAAGTCGGAAAATATTCCTGCGTTCTCCTTCAACAGCTTTTCGCTTTCTTTCAGTTTCCCCGCATCCAAAAGTTTTCCGGCACCGGTGGCAATATTTGCCGCCAACATAGTCATTCTGCTATCCTCCCACCGATATGTCTTCTGAATCAAGTCCTTATTTTCGAAAAATAAGTTACATTTATTCTGTAATTCTATTCTCATAATTATAATCCACCTTTCTGCGAACGACCTCAATGCGTCATGAAGCGTTTCCTTTGATTCCTCTATAAAGTTCTTCACAATCGTATGTCGTGTGATAAACTGTCGGTCTCAGCAGTCTTCCAATCGTCCTGCTTTCGCTGTGTCCGATTTCCACTCTATTAATCATAGAAAACCGTCTGAATGGAGGCATGTATGTCACAATGTCATTGATGTTCGCAAAATTATAACATTCTTTACTTACTGTAGACAAATACTTTTTTAGCATACGACAGTCTTTTTTACTCGATGCAAACGGGCGGACACTCCCGAAGGTAATCAGATGGGGTTTTACTCCGAAATTATAGTTCAAGTCCTGACAACAGAGAATCGCCTGACCGGAGCCCAGCGACCATCCTACAATCTCCGTCTCCGCATCCGGATTTTCATCAATGAGTTTCTTCCACTCAGCTCTTATCGTCTTTTTAACAGACTTATACATCTCTCCCCAACCATGGTGAACCTTAAGTTGAAGCTTATAGCCATTAAACTCTATCGCATCATAATACTTGTCGGAAAATTCGAATATATTAACAAACCAATCACTTATCCCATTCGTCTTCTGAAAATTAATCTGAATGACATTGCGTATCTTATCATAGTAAATTTCATAATTCATCTCATGATTTCGTTTCAACAGCTTTTCCAATCCGTTGCAGTGATAAGATACTGCCTCATAATGAATCTGCCTTGTTGACCTTCCGGTCTTATTATAGTCTTCACTATTATCAATAAAATACTGTGTAAAATCATATCTGTGATATGCCATCTTTTTATTTCCCTCTCCATTAACGTATTGTTCCCCACACATTTCCAATAATCTCTCTTTGACCTACCCTTTTTATTCTTCAATTGCAGCCTTTTGTCCTACAATTTTCGCTATTTCCGCGGTATCAAACTTTGAAGAGCGGTCATAACGATACAGACCGTTCTGCTCCTGCTCAACATCATAGAGCTGCGTATAACAAAATCCCATATGGTCTGGATTATGCAGCAGAGTTTCCGTGAGCACACGGAAACGATTCATAAATTCTTCTTTTGTCTTCGGTGCCTGACCATACCCCCAACCTTCATCTGTGTCTGACCATTGAATCCCACCATATTCACTAATCATAACAGGAGCCATTCCGTCGTAGTGCTGTTTTTCTCCCATAGGATCGTAGAATTCGCAATCCGGTCTGTAACGCTCTGCAAATACTTCTTCATTTTGCTCATAATCATGCGTATCATAAATATCTGTTGAACCATGGATTCCTCCGCTGGAATCAATCACCGGACGTGTAGGATCCATATACTTGGTTACCCGGTAAGTCATCTCAACCGTCTGCTCTCTGAGACCGTTTCCGCTCTCTCCGCCAACCTCATTGAATGGGCACCAGCCAATCACGCTTGGTGAATTAAAATCACGGCTGACCGCTTCCAGCCACTCCTGTAGAAAAACCCCTAAAGCTCCGGGAAAGGATGGTTCCAGACCCCAACTTGGCATCTCTCCCCACAGAAGATATCCCAGATGATCCGCCCAATACAGATACCTTGGTTCAAAAACCTTCTGATGCATGCGAGCTCCGTTGAAACCGAGATTCATTGAGATTTCAATGTCCTGTCTAAGAGCCTCATCCGATGGTGCAGTATATATTCCATCCGGATAAAATCCCTGATCCAGAATCAACCTTTGGAATACCGGTTTACCATTAATCAGACACTTCTTTCCATCAAAAGAAATCGAACGAAGACCAAAGTAGCTCATAACACTGTCCGGCTCTCCTTCCGGTGTCTGCACAATCAGTTCCAAATCATATAAAATCGGCGAACCGGGTTCCCAAAGCTGAATGTCCTTCATCTGAAGCATTGTATGAACCGTGGAACAATTCACCTTCACAGTACTCTCAGCCTGTTTTTCTCCATCCAGGTAAGCTATTGCAGTAAACATTGTTTCCGGGACAGCCCCTGACACTGATGCTTCAATCGATAACGTACCGTTATCCGCATCCGGAATGAGCTTAAATCCCTGCAGATAAGTATCAGGTACACATTCCATCCATACCGTCTGCCATATGCCGGTCGTCCGCGTATAGTGACAGACTCTTGATTGAAAGAGATAAGACTGTTTGCCGGAAGGAATTAATAAATCACGAGTGTCATCCTCTGCACAGACAACAATGGTATTCTCTCCTTCCTTCAATTGATCAGTAATATCAAACACAAAGGGGGTATATCCCCCACGATGTTTTCCAACAGATATGCCATTAATCCATACTTCACTGTTATAATCCACTGCCCCGAAATGCAGCAACGTGCGCCTACCCTTCGCTTCTTTGGGTGCCGTGAATGTTCTGCGATACCATACAGCCGGTATGAAGTCCGTATACCCGATACCGGAAAGTGTACTCTCCGGGCAGAACGGAACCAATATTTCCCGGCTGTAATTCTCCTGTTCAATCATACCGCGATCCCTGCCCGAAACACCAAAATCAAATTCGAATTTCCATGTGCCGTTAAGGCTAATCCAATTACTGCGTACAAACTGTGGACGCGGATATTCTGAACGTATATTGTTATTCATATTCAAGTTTGTCCCCCTTTCTAAAACCGAAATACCAATACTATATTGCCTTTAATTCTCATATTTTATCACCCTTTTTCATTTTTTTATCTATAGATTCTCTTTGACTCACTAACAGTAAATCAGAAAGAACTATCCCCATTGACTCCCAAATTGTCTTTTCTATGTACTCAAAAAATAACAGTTATTTGTATCTATTCAGCAGAGCTGAACAGATACGATTATTATACTATATCTATCGAATGAAAGCAAATCCATAACATAAAAAGTCAATGGATAGTAACAGTTCACTCGTTAGCCAGTAAACAGTCACCAAATGTGGTATATGTTGTCCAATGTAGAGCTATTTGTGAACGTCGACACTTAATGAGCCGCCAAAAAAGCGGCGAATTTAGTACCGCTACGTGAACAACTAAGCGAAATGCCTAAGACCTTAGCGAGGTACGA
>CAJOPP010000521.1 GCA_905236365.1 uncultured Lachnospiraceae bacterium | reverse complement strand
TGCTTTGTTATAGCCGCTCATGGTACTGTTCGTCCAGGTCTTGCCTTTGTCCTTGCTGTACTGCCACTGGTACTTCAGTCCGGTTCCCGTTGCCACTACCTTAAAGGTTGCAGTCTTGCCTGTTGTGACGCTCACGCTCTTCGGCTGAGTGGTAATCTTGGGCGCTATTACTGCGGCAATGACAGTCAGCGTTGCTGCACTTGAGTTGACGCTTCCACCGCTATTTTTCACTACACAGCGATACTGTCTTCCATTCAAACTCTCTTTGGCAGTAAAGCTGAAGGTCTTCGTATTATAGCCGGTTCCGCTACAGTTCGTCCAGGTGGTGCCGTTGTCTGTGCTATACTGCCACTGATACTTCAATCCGGTTCCCGTTGCCTCTACACTGAAAGTTACCGTTTGTCCTTTTTCTACCGTCTCATTCTCCGGTTGTTTTGTGATTGTAGGGGCTACTACATCTTCCGTAACAGCAGTCGGCTCCTTCGTTACGAGAGGAGAAGATAGATTAATATGCATAGCAGGGCGAATCCCTATACCGTGGTCAAGCCCATAATCATAAGTATCGACCTCTCCACTGTCAGAGACACTCCATGTCTGAAAAACATATTTTGGATACGGCCTTATCCGCCAATAACTACCATCGCTACCATCCTTCCAATAACTACCTACCCATGCGCCCTTCTGTTTAGCGTAAGAAGTGGCATATCCAACTCTTTCCGAATCGTCTATTACATCCGATGAAAATCCATAATCCGGATTTACCATATCTGCTACAGAAGGAATATAGACCTTGTCTTTCGTGTTATGAGGACCATCCCAGGAATCAAAGTTATTCACAAGAGTCTGCTCTATAATGGCACTTTGTTCCGCTGAAGTGAATGCCATGTTATAAAAATCATTATTCAACCATGCTCTCAGAGTACAGTCTTCCCAATACTTACTATTAGTTAATTCATCATATAATTTACAATCCAATACATACTCTGACAATACATAGGCATCGTCCCCATTCCGTGACAAAATACGCCATTTGATGGATTGTTTTTCATCTTTGTCATCTACCCAGCCATCGCTGTTTGTATCTTCCTGAAGATAGTGCCCAAAGTAAACACATTCTCCTGTCACTGTCAGTTTCGCCGGATTACTTGTCAGGCTCTTTCCATTTTCATCCGTTACAATACAATGATACTGATATCCGTCTCTCTTCGCTATTGCCTCTATCGGCATACTCGACGTTTTGCAGCCACTTACCGTGTTGTTCTTCCATGTCTTCCCGTTGTCAGTGCTGTACTGCCACTGGTACTTCAATCCGGTTCCTGTTGCCACTACACTGAAAGTTGCCATCTTTCCTTCTTCTATTATCACATTTTGCGGCTGTTTTGTTATGATTGTGACAGTAGTCGGCTCCTTCGTTACAAGAGAAGAGGATAAATTAATATGCATAGCGGGTCGAACACCCGCACTGTAGTCTACATAAAAATCACTCATATAACCACTTTGAGTGACCACTAACGCTCTATTAGCATTATTTCCGGGCGACCGCAGCCACCAAGCACAACTCCCATCATAACAATCTACACTAGCACCCTGTTGTTTGGCGTAGTCTGTGGCAAATCCTTTTCTTATCGAATCCCCACAATAATGATTATCTACGGAAAATCCATAGACTGTATTGAACATATCTGCTCTGGATGGAAGATATACCTTGTCCGTCGTGTTTTTTCCTCCCGGAGTTCCATACTCAGGATTATCGTCATTCACGATAGCCTGTTCTATTATAGCCCCTTGTTCATCTGCAGTAAATGCCATGTTTAAGAACTCGTTATTCAGCCATTTTCTCAAAGTACAGGTCTCCCATGTAACATCGGTTCTCCAGTTATATATTTTATAATCCAATATGTACTCTGACATTACGTAGGCGTCGTTCCCATCCTTGGACAGGATGCGCCATTTGATAGACTGCTTTTCATCGTTGTCATCCAGCACACCATCACTGTTAGTGTCTTCCTGAAGATAGTGCCCAAAATAAACATATTTAGGTGTAACTGTCAGTAATGCCGTATTACTGGTCACGCTCTTTCCATTTTCGTCGGTCACGATGCAATGATATTGATATCCATTTTTCTTCAATGTTGTCTCTACTTGTATACTTGCCGTGTTAGATCCACTTATCGTATTGTTTTTCCATGTTTTACCACTGTCAGTGCTATATTGCCACTGATACTGCAAAGCTGTTCCTGTAGCCCCCACACTAAAGATTGCCGTCTGTCCTTCTTCTACTGTCACACAATTCGGCTGCTTTTGGATTGTAGGTTCTACAGCAATAGGCTCTTTCGTGACATATTCAGAGTTTAAATTAATATGCATAGCCGGGCGAACACCAAAATGGTATATAACAGCTGTCGCACGAACCATACCCATGTCGTCTATACACCCTGCAGCGTTACAGTATCCGGTCTCCCGCAGCCACCATACACTGTTCCCATTACTGAGTTCCCCTACTCCCCTCTGCTTTGCGTAAGCGGTTGCAATCCCAACTCTTTCCGAATTGTATTCATCTCCTATTCTATCTACTTCGGCTGCTGAAAAACCATAAAATAAATTACACACATCTGCTCCAGAAGGGAGATATACCTTATCCAATGTGTTATTTTCTTTGGGGGGATATCCTAGCTCACATCCTATTCCATTCACCACGGTCTGCGCAATGATAGTTCCTTGTTCAGCTGATGTGAATGCCGCGTTATAAAACTCATTATTTAGCCATTGCCTCAAAGTACAATGTTCCCATGTAATTTCTGTGTATCTACCATGATATTGATGGCTATCCAGCAGGTACTCTGACAATACATAGGCATCATTCCCCTCTTTAGATAAAATACGCCATTTTATTGGTTCTTTTTCATCTTGGTCATCCACCATACCATCACCGTTGGTATCCTCCTGCAGATAGTGACCAAAGTAGACATATTCGTAGGGTTCTTCTGCTGAAAAAGCTTGAAGAATATCAAGATTTGTATCTTCCTCCAATAGAATGTCTGCATCCATCTCAGTTATTTCTGTATCATATTGTTCTGCCGAATCTTCCGATAGGATCTCTTCATCCATCTCGGCTATTTCTACATCACTTTGTTCTTCCACGTCACTTGATAGAATCTCTTCTTCCTGTTCTATAAGTTTTACATCATTTTGTTCTTTCGTATTTTCCGGTACAGTGTCCTGTTCCGTTTCTTCCGTACTCTCGGATTTTTCGTTCACAGAGTCTACGATTTTCTGGTCATCCGCGATTTCTTCCGCCTTTACTTTCTGTGGCGGAAGGATCCCGGATGTCAATACCAATGTTCCGGCAAGTAATTTTGCCAATAACCTTTTTCTGCGCATGATCATTATCCTTTTCCTCCTTTGCTTTCATGCATCTTACTTAACAGCATATTCTTGTGTAATATCCGTCATTTAGTATCCTGGATTGCACCTCATAATATACCTGCACATTTTATAACTTCCAGTAATACTGTTATACGTATAACAAACGACATTATTACAACTATAATTTTTATTTTAACAAAAAATTTTGAACCTGTCTACTTCTGATTAAATAGAATAGGTATAAAATGTGACAAGCTGATGAGATTCGTGATGGGCAATTTCCAGTTACCATAGTAAGCTTCCATTCCATCCAATCCTCTCTGGTCAATATAAAAAGTGAGATAGTTAAGTTTGAAATGGTTTCGAACTAAGCGAATTTTCTCTAAGCTAATTTGGAATACAAAAAAAGACCCCGAAGGATCTTAATTTTAAGAGGCGTCTGCCGGATTTGAACCGGCGATAAGGGTGTTGCAGACCCGTGCCTTA
>CAJOPP010000520.1 GCA_905236365.1 uncultured Lachnospiraceae bacterium | reverse complement strand
TGAGAAAGATACGGAGATGGAAGAGATGAAGACACAGCTCTTAGAGCGGGTTGATAAGATGGAATCTCTTCTGAAACAGGTAGCAAAGGTATTAGCTTATAATACTAATTATGCGACATTAGTTAGCGGTCCTCAGTATCAGAATTCTAAGCTTAAGTTTATACAACTTTCGCAGGTGGATGCGAATCAGCTGTTAGCGGTTATTGTAGTAGATGGCAATGTGATCAAGAACAAGTTGATGAATGTGGAACGCCCCCTTCAGAATGATGAGATTTTGAAGTTGAATGTATTGCTGAATACATTCCTGCAAGGTGCATCTTTACAGGATATTAACTTAGAATTGATACAGACCATGAAGTCTCAGGCTGGAGAGTTTGCCGATATTTTGGAAAATGTGTTCCAGGGGATTGCCGAGGCGATTCATGAGGCAGATGAAGTTGAGATTTACACTAGTGGAACGACCAATATGTTAAAGTATCCGGAGCTTGGCAATCTGGAACAGGCCACGAAGCTTTTAGAAGTGTTGGAGGATCGTCAGGGATTGAGTGACTTGATTGATGAGACAATTCACAGTGAAAGTTCCAATGGGATTCAGGTATATATTGGTGAAGAGGCACCGGTTTCCAACATGAAGGATTGTAGTATCGTGACTGCAACATATGAGTTGGCTGAGGGTGGTAAAGGAACGATAGGAATTATCGGACCGAAACGTATGGACTATAAGAAGGTGGTGAGCACCCTTAAGAACCTTACGGGTGAGTTAGATACTATATTTAAGAAGAAAGATTAGAGGTGTCAGAGTGGAAGAAAAGAAGAATACAAAACAGCAAAAACCGTCAGGAAAGGCAAAAGAGACGGTGGAAGAAGTAGCTGTTGACGTAGGAGAAGAGACGGAAGTTGTTGCGGATGAGATATCAGAAGATATCAGTAAGAAACCCACAAAAGGAAAAAAGAGTGGCAGAAGACGCAACCAACGGAATAATAACGAGAATAGCAAAAACAATCAAGCTGGCAGTCACGTTAACAACGATGCGGAAGCAAAGAAAGACAACAGTGATGAAGGCAATGATAACAAAAAAAGCAACATGAAGGAAGAAAAAGATGCTGAGAAAGAAAGCGGGAATACTTCTGAAACACAAGCTAAATTAGCGGAGGATGACGTTGAACAAGATGATGTTACGGAAGAAAACGGTCGGAGTAGTATCAGCAATAAGGCTTTGGAGTTAGAAATAGAGAAACAGAAATCATTAGTGGAAGAAGCGAATGATAGATATAAACGACTTTTGGCTGAGTTTGAAAATGCACGCAATCGCAATGAAAAGGAATCCAAGCGTATGTATGACATTGGTGCCAAAGAGGTCTTGGAAAAATTGCTTCCGGTTGTAGACAATTTTGAGCGTGCTTTACAGGCAATCCCGGAAGAAGATAAGGAGCGAGCTTTTGAACAAGGTGTGGATAAGATATACAAACAGTTTATTAGCACGTTAGACGAAGTTGGTGTGAAACCGATGAATGCAGAAGGAACAGAGTTTGATCCCAACCTTCACAATGCAGTTATGCATATAGAGGATGAAGCTTTTGGAGAAAATGTGGTTGCCGAAGAGTTACAAAAAGGATATATGTATAAAGAAGAAGTCTTACGACACAGTATGGTAAAAGTAGCCAATTAATTATTAACTTATGAATATATTATTTTATATGATTTAGGAGGAAAAAATCATGGGAAAAATTATTGGAATTGACTTAGGTACAACAAATTCATGTGTAGCTGTTATGGAAGGTGGTAAGCCGGTTGTTATCAACAATGCAGAAGGTGCAAGAACAACTCCATCTGTTGTAGCATTTACAAAGACTGGTGAAAGAGTTGTTGGTGAGCCGGCAAAGCGTCAGGCAGTAACCAATGCAGACAAGACGATTTCTTCTATTAAGAGACATATGGGTTCTGATTATAAGGTAGCGATTGATGATAAGAAGTATTCTCCACAGGAGATTTCAGCTATGATTCTTCAGAAGTTGAAAGCTGATGCAGAGGCTTATATCGGTGAGAAGGTTACAGAGGCTGTTATTACAGTTCCTGCTTACTTCTCTGATTCTCAGAGACAGGCAACCAAAGATGCAGGTCGTATTGCTGGATTGGATGTAAAGCGTATTATAAACGAGCCAACAGCTGCCGCACTTTCTTATGGACTAGATAATGAGAATGAGCAGAAAATCATGGTATACGATTTAGGTGGTGGTACATTTGATGTATCGATTATCGAGATTGGTGATGGTGTTATTGAAGTATTAGCAACAGCAGGTGATAATAAACTTGGTGGTGACGACTTTGATAATGTGTTGACTGATTATATGTTAAATGAATTCAAAAAACAGGAAGGTGTAGACTTATCTTCCGATAAGATGGCTATGCAGAGATTGAAAGAAGCTGCCGAGAAAGCAAAGAAAGAGCTTTCTTCTTCAACAACAACAAATGTGAACCTTCCGTTTATTACCGCAACTGCAGAGGGTCCAAAGCACTTTGATATGAATATCACAAGAGCTAAATTTGACGAGTTGACTGCACATTTGGTAGAGAGAACGACAACTCCTGTACAGACAGCGTTAAAGGATGCGGGACTTACTCCATCTGATCTTGATAAGGTGTTGTTAGTAGGTGGTTCTACTCGTATTATTGCTGTACAGGATAAGGTAAAACAGTTGACAGGTAAGGAGCCGTTCAAGGGTATCAATCCGGATGAGTGTGTTGCAATTGGTGCATCTGTTCAGGGTGGTAAGTTAGCTGGTGATGCCGGTGCCGGTGAAATTTTACTTCTTGACGTTACTCCACTTTCGCTTTCTATTGAGACAATGGGTGGTGTGGCAACCAGATTGATTGAGAGAAATACAACTATTCCAACGAAGAAGAGCCAGATTTTCTCAACTGCTCAGGATAATCAGGATGCGGTAGATATCAATATCTGTCAGGGTGAGAGACAGTTTGCAAGAGATAATAAGTCATTAGGTCGTTTCCGCTTGGATGGTATTGCTCCTGCAAGACGTGGTGTTCCGCAAATTGAAGTTACATTTGATATTGATGCCAACGGTATTGTTAATGTATCTGCAAAAGATTTAGGAACGGGAAGAGAGCAACATATCACCATTACTGCAGGTTCTAATATGTCAGATGATGATATCGAAAAAGCAATTAAGGAAGCTGCTGAGTATGAAGCTCAGGATAAGAAGAAAAAAGACGCTGTTGAAGCCAGAAATGATGCTGATGCTATGGTATTCCAGACTGAGAAGGCATTGCAGGATGTTGGTGACAAGTTGCCAGAGACAGATAAGTCAAAGGTAGAGGCAGACCTTGCAGCTTTGAAGAGTTTACTTGATAACTCAGATCCGGAGAATATGAGTGATTATGATGTGGAACAGATCAAGAATGCAAAAGAGAGTTTGATGACAAGTGCTCAGAACTTATTTGCAAAATTATATGAGCAGAATGGTCCAGGTGCAAATGCAGGAACTGGTGCAGAGGGTCCTGCTGATTATGCAGAAGGTGATGTGGTAGATGGCGATTACACAGAAATCTAATCTGTAAATAAGGGTGACGAAGATGGCGGATACAAAAAGAGATTATTATGAGATCCTTGGCGTTTCAAAAAACGCTACGGATGATGAATTAAAAAAAGCATATAGACAGGTTGCAAAGAAATACCATCCGGATATGAATCCTGGAGATGCAGACGCAGAAGCCAAATTTAAAGAGGCATCGGAAGCGTATAAGATATTGAGTGATCCGGATACCAGAGCAAGATATGACCAGTTTGGTCATGCTGCATTTGATCCGAATGGTGGAGCAGGTGGTCAAAATGTTACATTCCCGAATTATGACGATGAGAAAAAAGCGAAGGAAGGATTGGAACTCGATTTATGGACTGTCAAGTCACAGGATGCGGCGAAAGAAGATCTGCCGGTGAAGGCCTATAATAATACGGATGTTCTGAAACCATAT
>CAJOPP010000519.1 GCA_905236365.1 uncultured Lachnospiraceae bacterium | reverse complement strand
GCGTGTTTGGAATCATATGTCGGAAAATAATCTTCCACGGCTTCACTCCAAGCGCCTGCGCTGCCAGGATATATTCCTCCCCTTTAATGGATAGCATCTGCGCTCTCACAATTCTGGCCATATTGCACCATCCGGTTATCGTCATGGCAAGAATCAAAGTAAATATACTCTTACTCTGTAGCACAAGTGACAACACAATTACCACAATCAAATATGGTACGCTGATCAGTATCTCAACGATTCGCATCATAATATCATCTACAACACCGCCAAAATAAGCGGCCACACCCCCATAAATACAACCGATTATAGATGAGATCAGCGCACCTGCGAGACCTATCACAAGAGACACGCGACCGCTTATCCATACACGGGCAAATATATCCCTTCCGAGATTATCCGTGCCGAACCAGTGCTTGATACTTGGTCCCTGGTTCTTTGCAGTCTTATCGATTTGTTCAAATGCATATCCACTAAGCTTTGGTCCAATTAAGACCGCAACCACAATCAATACTAAAAGAATAAGTGCAAGTGTGGCAGCTTTGTTCTTCTTCAGCCTTCTCCAGGCATCTTTCAGATAACTAGTCTGCTGCCTTGCCACTGACTCTCTTACATCCGGCTCTATTCCAACAATTTGAAACTTTTCTTTTGGTATACTCTGCATATAGCACCTCCTGTCAATCCGCCGCAATCCGGATTCTAGGGTCAATTATCATATATACAAAGTCAACGACCAGCTGCATGATAATGAACAATGCCGCATAGAAGACGGTCGTTCCCAGAATCATCGTATAGTCATGATTGTTAATAGAAGAGATATAGTAATATCCGATTCCCGGAATAGAAAACATTCTCTCTATCACAAATGCTCCGGTAAAGACACCAACAATACTGCCGGAAAAAATCGTGACTGCAGGGAGAAGAGAATTTCTCAATACATGACTCAAAATCACTTTTTTCTCACTCAATCCCTTTGCCCTGGCCGTCAGCACATAGTCCTGATTCAACGTATCCAGCATGCTGGATTTGATATATCTTGCATATGTTGCTATCGATCCAAAGCTCATTACAATCACCGGGAGAATCAAATGTCTTGATTCTCCCCACCCTGAGGCAGGGAGTGCACCAAGCCGCACTGCAAATATATACTGCATAAGTGATGCCAGAACAAAAACCGGTACCGTAGCTCCCAAAATCGCAATAAACATCACCAGATAATCCGGCCAGCTGTTCTTCTTAAGAGCCGCAATAATTCCCAACACAACGCCGATCAATGTTCCTATAACCAGTGCAATTCCTCCAACCATTCCTGATACGGGAGAGGTCCTTGCGATCTCTCCCACAACGGAACGTCCCGGATATAAAAGGCTCTCTCCCAAATCCAGTCTGAGAAGTCCTTTCATATATATCAGATATTGTTGAAACAGCGGTTGGTCAAGTCCATATTTTGCATAATAATTGATTTTCGTCTGTTCTGGAAGATTTCTGGCCATACTTGCCAGCGGATCTCCCGGAATGCTTCTCATCAGGAAGAAGGTAATCGTTGCAACCGCAAACAACGTCAGAAGCATATATCCTATTCGTTTTAATACATGCTTAACCATACTGATTCCTCCTTGTTACATCCGATTTCTATCTGTCTGTAACATATACATTCTTCCAGCCCGGATGCTTGAAGTATAAACTTTCTTCTCCGTACTCTGCATATTTGTCATGTACATAAGATTTTGTAAACAGATGATTTACACTTGTCGCAAATGGGCAAACCACATAATTGTCCATAAGAATCTTCTCTGCATCTACATAGTCCTGCATACGTTTTTCAGAATCCGGCTCAGATGCTCCGGCTTTAACAAGTGCATCGTAGTCTGCATTACTCCAGTTTGTAGAAATCTGGTTAAACTCACTCATATGAAGGCTGAGCATGTCGTATGGATCATTGAAGTATGCACCCCATGACATGTAACCAATCTGATAATTTCCATTTGCAAGATTGTCAGAGAAGATACCCCACTCGCTGAAATCAATTTTAACTTCTACGCCAAGTGCTTCTTTGTAAGCCTGCTGTAAGTATTCTCCAAATGTGTGGAACCAGTCGTCCGTTCCTGCCAGTGAGAATGTGACATCCAGAGCTGCCGGATCATCACCCAGACCTAATTCTTTCATTCCTTCTAACAAATAATCTTTTGCAGTCTTTCCTTCCGCTTCCATTGCTTTTTTCTGTTCAAGGATCGGATTTCCTGCAACTTCTCTCATGCTTGTTCCGTCAACGGAAATCGCCGGTGCGATCCAACCATATAATGGCTCACGCAATTCATCGAATCCCATTTCATTTACTTCTTCCTGATCCAATGCCAGAGTAAATGCTTTGCGAACATTCACATTAGAGAACAGTTTATCTTGTGTATTGTAGAATGCAAATGTAATATTTCCACCTGAGATCTTGGTATAAACATTATTATCATCTGCCTCAAGCTGTGCCACTTCTTCTGAAGAGCTTGCATAAAGCACATCCAGCTGTCCGCTGTTGTAAGCATTTGACACTGCACTTACATCGGAGAGGATCTGATAATCCACATAGTCAAGACTCACGTTGTCTTTATCCCAATACTCTGCATTTTTGCTGATCTTAATCTCGCTGTTGTGTGTCCATGATTCTACAACGAATGGTCCGTTGTATACCATCTTGTCCGCATCTGTTCCGAACTGATCACCATATTTTTCTACAATGTCCTGTCTCTGTGGATAGAAGATGCTGGCATCTGTACTCTCCAGGAAACTCGGCATTGGATTCTTTAAAGTAATCTCTAATGTATAGTCATCTAATGCTTTTACACCAAGTTCTTCAACCGGCATCTCACCTGTGCTGATTGCATCATAGTTGAGGATTGCCGCAAGGAAATAGGAGTTTGGACATCCGGTTGCCGGATCTGAACTTCTCTGCAGTGAATATACATACTGATCTGCAGTTACTGCCTCACCGTCACTCCACTTTCTGTCTTTTCCCAAATGGAATGTCCAAACACTTTCATCCTCATTTGGTTCCCAAGTCTCTGCGTCTCCCGGCATGATCTCATATTTTCCGTCCCTCTGCTCAATGCGGATCAAGCCTTCCATTACATTCGTCAATATCTCGTTGGAATAACTGTCTGACCGTAAACTTGGATCCAGTGTCGTAGGCTCTGAATCAAAATATGTATTCACATATTGAGCCTGGGCTGTTGTTCCGCCCTCTTTGCTTTTGCTGCCTCCGCCGCATGCAGTAAGCGATACTGCCATCACTGCAGCAAGCATGATACTAATTAATTTTCTCTTTTTCATCTTTTTTCCTCCTTCAGGAATTAGAATGATTATAGTTCTTAATCAGTATTATAGCATCCGCTTTAATCTATTGCAATATTAAATATAGTATTTATATAAATGTATTTATTAAATCTATTAACTTTTAGTGTATTTACTATAATTTTGCTATAATCTTATGTATCCCAGAAAAGTTCTCCGAACTGTTTTCCGATATCATCTGTTTTTTCATTGCCTGCACACAGCTTCACACCGGATGACAGTAAATTCATCAGGGCCATCGGCGCTGACAAAGTATTCAGTGCCAACCTTGTACTGCTGTGGACTAAGAGAAGTTCATCTACATAGGGCACAATCTCTGCCGTTCTCTTATCCGTTACTCCGATTACTGTTGCACCTTTTTTCTTCGCATACTCTGCAAGACGCGTTGTGACAAAATAATAATCCGGAAAAGAGACAACTACCAGAAGTGTGTCTTTATCTATCTTTGGCAGAATGGAATAAATGCTGTCATTCAACTCCGTGTTTACTTTTTCTGTTGAAACCTGTGCCACGCACAGATTACTGGCAAGATACTCACACAGGAGATAAGAAATACCTCTTCCACACAGAATTACTTTCGGATACTGTAAAAACATCTCTGCTATCTTCAATAAATATCTACTGTCAAATGTCTTCGACATCTCATCTACAAGGTTCACTTCTTCCTGACATATCTCCACCAGTGCACGTTCCCTGTCCGTGAGTTCATAATTCGGAACATCTACCTGGTAATATGCATTCTGCTGATAAAATCCACCTCTCCGGTTTTCATTGATAAACTTTCTAAATTCGTCCTTTACTTCGTTAAAACTGGAGTATCCCATCGTCTTACACATATTTAGAACTGTCATTTCCGTAATCCCAATTTCTCTACTCAAATCCTTAAGTGTAATGAAAGCCAACGTCTCGATATTTTCTTTCATATAGTCTGCAATCTTTTTCTGTTTCTTTGTCATTTTCGGATAAACTTCATCTATACGACGGACAATATTCATCTTCATTCTCCTTTATTTACATTCCCACAAATTTATATTTTCTACTTTAAAAAATTATACTATATTTTTATTTTTTGTTCAATAAATATTGCTATTTTTATCTGTTTGGGATATCATATAAAGCAATTACTATATTTTTAGTATTTACAACTATATTTTTACAGAAAAGAATTTTAATCTATGAGTCAAACTTCTTCTATTGCCAAGTATATAGGGACATTGTTGATGAAACTGACCTCGATTCCCAGTCCTTCTGGCTACACAAAAGAAATCACTGCTTATATTTGTGACCTCCTACAGGAGATGGGTTATACTCCTGAAATTACAAGAAAAGGCAGTTTAATAGTCACTCTGGGTGGAAAGGGACATCCATTGTTATTAGCAGCACACGTCGATACACTGGGCGCCATGGTTCGTTCTATCAAACCAAACGGACGTCTGAAGCCGACAACACTCGGCGGCCACGTATGGAGAACCGCCGATGGAGAGAACTGTACTGTCCACACACGAGATGGGAAAGTGTACACGGGAGTCGTCCTGAACACAGAACCTTCCGCCCATGTAG
>CAJOPP010000518.1 GCA_905236365.1 uncultured Lachnospiraceae bacterium | reverse complement strand
GTCTTATCCTTTGCCTTGATACCGGAAACCGTTACCGTTCTTGGCTGGATCATTCCTGCAAGTGCTGTCTGGCTGCCTTCCTGATCGATCACATAATCTTTCAGAAGCTGTGGTGTTGTACCGTTCAGGATAAATCCATATCTGCCTGCTGTTACTACAACCTCTGACACATTCTGTTTACCATCTTCACTGATTTCCCAATTCACATCCTTCTGTGCATAGTCAGCATCATAGGCGATATACTCTTTTCCTTCTCCTGCAAGCAGGGCTTTCAGTTCTTCTTCATCTGCCTTTACGACTCCATCCCACACTGCTCCGTCAAAATTCAGTTCTGCGGCAGTCGTTCCATTGTATACCTTATCCTGTACCGTCAGTCCACTCTGTATCCTGATGGCTGCCGGAAGGATCTTCGCTGTCGCCTCAGTCTGCTGTCCCTCTTCTGCAAGGATATAATTGCCTGCTTCTGTAATCTCATCTCCTGCTGCGATACCCTTGATGTTCAGTGTGATCTTCTTCTCCTGTGCCTTGCCCTCTTCATTTAACAGAACATCCTTTGCCTTTGCTTCTCCTCCGGACACTTCATATACTCCGCTTACATCCGCTGTAAGGTTTTCCCCTTTGAGACGTCCTGCAAACTCAATACCGGAAAGATCAAGAACTGCTTCATCCGTTCCGTCATATATCTTATCTTTTGCCTTGATACCGGAAACTGTTACTGTTCTTGGCCGAATCATTCCTGTAAGCTCTGCCTGGCTATCTTCCTGATCGATCACATAATCCTTCAGAAGCTGTGGTGTTGTCCCGTTCAGGATAAATCCATATCTGCCTGCTGTTACTGCAATCTCAGCCACATTCTGTGCACCGGTTTCACCAGTTTCCCAATTCACATCCTTCTGTGCATAATCGGCATCATAAGAAATAAACTCTTTTGCGTCTCCTGCAAGCATGGCTTTCAGTTCTTTCTCATCTGCCTTTACAACTCCATCCCACACTACTTCGTCAAAATTCAGTTCTGCAGCAGTCGTTCCATTGTATACCTTATCCTGTGCCGTCAGTCCACTCTGTATCCTGATGGCTGCCGGAAGAATCTTCGCTGCCACCTCAGTCTGCTGTCCATCTTCTGCAAGGATATAATTGCCTGCTACTGTAGTCTCATCTCCTGCTGCAAGGCTCTTGATATTCAATGTGATCTTCTTTCCTTGTGCCTTGCCCTCTTCATTTAACAGAACATCCTTCGCCTTTGCCTCTTCTCCGGTCACTTCATATACTCCGCTTACATCCGCTGTAAGAGTTTCCCCCTTGAGACGTCCTGCGAACTCAATGTCAGAAAGATCAAGTACCGCTATATCTGTTCCGTCATATGTCTTATCCTTTGCCCGGATACCGGAAACAGTCACCATTCTTGGCTGAATCCTGCCACTGAATTTACTCTGATTTCCATCCTTTGCGATCATATAATTATAAAGAACATCCGGTGTTTCATTGTTCAGAATAAAGGAGAAATTACCTGCCGTCACATCAATATACGCCACCGCATTTTCAACCTGTCCTTCTTCTTTTGCTTTTTTTTCTGTCCAGAGAACATCCTTTTGTGCGTAACTTGCTGTATATCGGATATAATCTTTTTTATTCTCTGCAAACAGGGTCTGAATCTCTTTTTCGTCCCGATCTATTACACCATCAAACACAACATTTTTAAAATCAAGGATCGCTTTGTCCGTTCCATTGTATCTTTTATCCTCTACAGACACACCCTGTATGATTTTAACACTTGCCGGTGCAATCACAAAATTCGCCTTCGCTTCGCTACCTTGAAAATGTTCTGTCTCTTCCAGTGTAACGGTTACCTTATAAGATCCGGCATCCGTTGGTGCCTGATCACTTTCATAGCTCTTACCATTTAATGCCTTTCCGGTATAGAGATAGGTAAAATGCTTTGCTTTTGTTACCGCATCTTCTTTTTCAATATCGGAATTAGTATATTTAAGCGTTGGCATTGGCAGCTTATCACCATATGTAATTGTGTACGCTGTACCATCCACTCTTTGGTAATTTGTAATCTCCAGATCACTGGAATCTGCACTTTCCTCATATTGGAAAGAATATGTCAGATCACTGTCATTCTCATCAATACAATAATTTGTTTTTGTAACAGCATCACCGGTCATTCTGACATCAACCACCCTGGCAACATAGTTCTCATTATCCACCATATATGCCCTGGTAATCTCTTTTGTAGGATCAGATTCCAGATAATACCTGACAACCGGTTCACAGGAATCTTCATCCAATGCGCCACAGTCCTTATCGAACACAGCCTCTGGAAGCTGTCCAAGTCCGGTTTCATCAAATGTCCATGTAATTCCTTTTAAAGTTTTCGGATTCACTTTTCCCTGGAAAACAATCGTATCCACCACATAGTCAGTAGCTTCATATTCTCCCTTCAACTGAACCTGATACTTGCTCTGTGCAATCGTTCCTGTCTTGTTGATCACATTGCCGTTTTTATCATATTCAACATTTGCATCTGCATAGCGATCGGAAGCCCAGTCCTTCCCATTTGCTTCGCTCAATATAATAACATCATCGGCACAAATGCCCTCAATGGTTGCTGCTTCCCAATCCAGTTTTACATCCGCCTTATTATCAAATGTTTTATCTACTGCCTTTACCCCTTTGATGGTCAGGGTTGCCGGTGAAATAACAGCTGTCGTTTCTTTCTGTATATCACCCTTATCCAGATCGATCATGTAATTGTCAATTCGTGTATTCACATTCCCTGCAATCAGACTGTCATAAACCAACGTAACAGTCTTTGCTGCCGGCTTACCGGACTCCATCCGTACATCTTTCTCTGACGTTTCATCACCGGTTTTGGTAAATTCACCTTTCACCTTAACATCCAGCTCTTCTCCAGATGCTATACCCTGAATCTTAATATTTTTCAGATCAAGCTCTGCCTCTTTACTGCCGTTATATACCTTATCCTTTGCCTTGATGCCTGAAATACTGACCTTCTTTGGTTCAATCTTCGCCTGTGCTGTTTCCTGGTTTCCGGTTTTCGCAATGACATAATTGTAAAATATATCCGGTGTGGAACCTTCATATTGGATAGCACAATTCTTTATCGCTACCTCCTGTTCTATCACTGTTCTCGCATAGTCAGTGCTTCGGGAAACATTCGCATCTTTGAAGGAAGCTTCGTATGTTATATATCCTTTTGCCGGATCTGTTACCTTGCCAATTTCTTCTTCTATCGTTGTCTCATCACCAGAAGCCAGATTATCCCATTCTGACTTAGAAAAATCCAACACTGCCACATCATTTCCGTCATACTGTTTAGACAATGCCTCTATACCTGTAACCGTTACCTCCCTCTGCTTAATGGTCAAAGGAATCTTTGTCTCAGCTTCCCAATAATGAGCAGTCTCTTCAAGTGTTACCGTAATCTCATACTTACCTGCCTGTGTAGGTGCCTGATCACTATCATATTCCTTTCCATTCTTCATTGTTCCGGTATACCGGTATGTAAGATGATTGTTTATGTTGTCTGCATAATTCTTCGCAATATCCTCATTCGTTTTATCTTCATCTTCATAATCGACTTCAAAGGAAGGTAATGTTTTACCATATGTAATATTTTCATATTCTACAGCATTCTTTACCTTGATGGCACATGAGATCTTATCCACATTCCATGGAATGATCGTCTCACCCTTGTAATTTCCTTTTCCTACAATCTCAATGTTCAAGCCGTTTTTATTATATTCCATCGCCTTTGTTGAAAGTGAAGCGGTATAGTCTTTATCCAGCTTCAGTGTTTCACCAACGTTTTCTACAAACCATTTGATAGTCGGTTCCAGCACCTCACCTCTATACGTAAGCTTATCTGCCCAGATCTCTTTATGATCCTCTGCCGTACCAACCTCTAACGTAGAAAGATCACGTGGTATAATTGTAAATTCTGCTGTCCGGCTGCCTTCTCCCTCAACAAGTTCATAGTTTGGATTGTCAAGTCCGGTTGCTGTAATTGTGATACCCTCTTCACTGACATTGACTGCATTAGTACCCGTCTGGGTATAGCCATTTCCAAACACATCCGTTCCTTCAAAGCTCCATGCATTGACCTTACAGTTATCCTCTGTCCCATCTTCATTCTTGCAAAGACCATGAATGGTGGCAGTCGGAGTATGATCTTTTGCATCATAGACATAAACTGCTTTGTCCGCTTCCCATGTAAGCCATACCGGTGCCTTCTTTACTGTATATGGATGTCCCGGAGTTGCCTCTGCATGTGCATCATTTCCTTCCAATGTATAGTTCGTATTATCCAATTTCACTGCACGAACCGTATAGGTGCCTGCCTCGTATGGTACCTCTTTAGACGAATTATAATTTTTCCCACCAGTAGTCGTTCCGTCATATACAATCTCTGTCACCTTCACTGTATCACCTTCCACTGCATTGCTCACCTCTGCATGAAAGGTATTCTTTGTACCATTGTAGACCAGTTCTTTCGGATCCTTTGCTTTCTCGTCTACACTGCCACCCTCACAATACCATACTACTTCAACAGTCTTCGGAAGTATCGTATATTCAAGTGAGGTTTCTGCTGCCGTATATCTCGTCGTCGTATCAACCGATATGGTTACGGTATATGTTCCTGCATCCTTTGGTGCTGTCAGGCTTTTCGGATATTCCGTACCATCAGCTTTCACACCTTGATATGTAATCTTCAGATTTGAACCTTCCTCCAAAGTATCCGTTACATCTTTTTGATTGTCCGTATCCTCAACTGTATACCAAAATCCACTACTGTTTTTTCCTGCTGTAACCTCATAAGCCACCCCGTTATAGGCTCTGTTCCTCGGTTCTGCTATCGTGATTTTTCTCACTGCACGATCAATCGACCAGTTCAGACGTATCGTTCCTGTATAGTTTTCCTGTCCTGTCAGGATGATCTCATACTGCCCGACCTCTGTAATAGTATTGGTATTCGGATTCACAATATAATCCGTACCTTCGGTCAGCTCTTTTAACAATTCCGGATGATTCGGTGTTATCAAGGAAGCATCTTTCACACTCTTTCTAATGTTCTGCACCTCACTATATCCTTCTTCACTCCACTTAAACATGTCCGGATCTAATTTCGCTGTGATATTCTTATCTGTCAATGCTCTCGGATAGATTGATCCGGTAGATCGAAGCTGACTCGTCGGTGTTGCGTTAGCAGATGGTGGAACAACCTTATAATTCGGATCGCTCAGACTGATTCCGGTAGCAATTCCATTTTTATCGGTTCCATTATCGATCATCACTATTTTTTCAGCAACCTTCTTCTGTGCGGATGTACCAGTACCCGTATAAGCTACATCAGCACTCCGCTTATAGTTCTGACCATCACCGAACGGATTATTCTCTGAAGAACCGTCTCCATCCTGAGCCAGATAATATGCCTTCGCATAAGGAACAATTTCCTTTCCCAGCTTACTCTGATCTGCATCTACGATTCCGGTTTTATCCGCAGTGCCCTCGTTGGTGTCATTTACACATGTAATCTTCATGTCGCTGTAATCAATCTCTGCATCTGCCCAACCGTCATAGGTCTTATCTTTTGCCTTCAGTCCTTCCACCGTAACTTCTCTTTGCTGAATGTCCAATGTAACAAGATTGACAACTGTATTGTCCGCATCATTCCCATAGGCAATCGTGTACTTTGCAGCATCCTTCGGTGCTCTCTTAGCTGCCGTAAACCATTCGTATTGTGTTTTGGTTGCTACTGGTTCTTTATCTCTATAATCTGAATTCTCCTCGTTCAGATACTCACTGTACTTTGTCTCATAGTAAGTGAAGTCCTCAGGCGTAATACGGATCTTTTTAACGGAATGACCTAACTTTGCAAGTGTATCCTCATCTGTATTGACCAAAACCGGATGTTCCTCACCGTCATATGTCAGCGTATAGGTTTTCTTGTCTTCTGAAGCTTTTCCTGCAATCCGGCAGGACATCATCGTCAAATCCGTCTGTGTATTGAATAGCATAGTTTCCTGTTCTTTTAATAATGTTGGATCTGTATTACCATCGATCCAAATGATGCGTTCTGAATTGCTAATTTGAAAACCATCCGCAATCGATGTATCATTACGCAACTGCACCACACTTTGTTCTGTGATGGAAAGCGCAGCCTTGTTATTAGAAGGATCATCACCGGCAGAACACATAATGCATTTATCTCCGCCACTGATCTCTACTATGGTATGATCGGTAACCATGAGCTCTCTGTCCGTTTTTCCTTCCGGATTCTTTATTTCCACTCCGTAATTATAGTTTCCATTCGTACCTTTTTGGTTCAAGTTAATCTTTAAATATCCGTTCGTTCCTTCCGCTGACTTAATCGTCAGATTTCCCAGAACTTCAATTCCTTTTTGATTGGTTTCAATTTCCGCAGTTCCCTTTAAGAGGATCGTTGTATCTGCTTTTAGCTTCAAGGCAGCTTGTTGCAGGTCATTGCCAATATGCAATTGAAATCCATCTTCTAATGTAAGAACCTTGTCTGCATTGTTCCAAAACCATCCGGTTCCAGACCGATCCCCCGTCACCTGCTCTACGTTTCCTTGATTCATCTCATTAACAAGGTCAATATTTGAGGTATTATTGTATACTGCAGCCTGAACAGCCATTGGAACCTGTGCACCCGGCACACCCGGCACACCCGGTACTCCACCAATTACCATGCTCACAGCTAAAATAGAACTTAACATTCGCTTAAATTTTTTCATATTCTACTCCTTTCTATTCTTTCATGATTCTATATCATCTGCCACAGTGCTCTCTCTGCGACAGTTATTTCCTGTACAACTATCATGATCTCATTGTCAGAACTCTGTTCCTTCTGAAATCAAAAACGCCAGACAAAAAGAAACTCTTATCTTCTCATCCGGCAGTTATCCATCTCCAATATACTCAGCTACTCCTGAAAAAGGCCATAGTTAACCATAGTGTTATATTGTATTGCGTCGTGAAATCATATTCCATGGTATTCATATCTATCAACTCCTTTTGATTTTTCTGCAAATATCATTTTTTGTTCGGTAAAAAGAATCTCCGAACTGTCATATTTGTACACTTTGCACATTCCATCATTTATATTTTGTATTCAATTTTACCACATTGTTCAAGTCAATGCAATAAGCATTTTACATATCCGTAAAAAATATAACAAAAATATTACATTTTATATGCCAAATTAGCCAATAACTTTCTTATTTGGTTTTCTACATACAAATTATTGCATATAAAAAAAAGAGTCGCTTGCGACTCTTTCGTACCCGAGCGATACCTTTAAGCAATTAACTTCTTCTCCGCGAAATGTGCATCCCGTGGAACATTTTTTGCTTTATAGAAGACGAAGTTTCCTATAAAGTTAAAAAGGACTGCTGTCCGCTATGGACAACAGCCCTGATTAGTGTCGATTATTTTGACTTTTTCCGCACAATGGACAACGCTTCTTCTATCGTCTGAACCGGACAGATTGTAAGTTTCTCCTTTACTTCCTCTGCCACGTCATCGAGATCATCCTCATTTTCCTTCGGAATAAGGACTGTCTTGATACCTGCTCTCTGTGCAGCCATCAATTTTTCCGGAAGTCCTCCAATTGGAAGCACTTCTCCGCGAAGGGAAATCTCTCCGGTCATTGCAAGTTCCGGGCTGACACTCTCATCACTTACCAAAGAACTCAAAGCGGTTACAAGTGTAATCCCCGCTGACGGACCATCCTTTGGTACTGCTCCTGCTGGAACATGAATGTGCAGATCATTCTTTTCAAACAACTCTTTCTTCTCCGGATACATGGCTTTCACAGTGGTAACTGCCAGTTGGACAGATTCTTTCATCACATCTCCTAATTGTCCGGTTATGATAATATTTCCCTTACCCGGTGAAAACATCGTCTCAATGAACAGAATATCGCCGCCCGCCTGTGTCCATGCCAGTCCGGTCACAATGCCGGCTCTCTTCTTCTTAAGAATCGTATCATGTCGAAGCGGATGTCTCTCCAAAAACTCCTGCAGCCGTTTCGGGCTGATGGTCAGGGATTTCTGTTCCCCTCTCACAAGTTTTACTGCTGCAACCCGGCACAAGGTATCTGTACATTTCTTCAGTCCTCTGACTCCGGCCTCCATCGTATAATCGGATATCATAGATTTGATTGCATCATCCGTCACCTTGAGATTGGAAGATTTGATTCCCATCGCTTGCATGGATCTTGGAAGTAAATGTTCCTTTACAATGTGGAACTTCTCCGTCGCCGTATATCCCTGAAATTCAATCACTTCCATACGATTGAGCAGTGGTTCCGGAATGGTATCCAGACTGTTCGCAGTACAAACAAAGAGGACATCCGATAAGTCATACGGAACATTCATATAATGATCCGTAAACGTTCCGTTCTGCTCCGGATCAAGTACTTCCAACAACGCACTGGAAGGATCTCCATTGTAATCCTTCACCAGTTTATCCACTTCATCCAATACCATCACCGGATTGGAGGTGCCGCATTTTTTGATACCGTCCATGATTCTGCCAGGCATCGCTCCGATATAGGTTCTTCTGTGTCCCCGAATCTCTGCCTCATCATTCACACCACCCAGACTGACTCTGACATATTCTCTGCCCAGTGCTTTAGCAATGCTTTGTCCGATACTGGTCTTCCCGGTTCCCGGTGCACCCACAAACAATAAAATGGATCCGGATTGGGATTTTTTGAGGCTCATAACGGCCAACTGCTGCAAAATACGATGCTTCGGTTTTTCGAGACCATAATGCTCGGCATTTAAATTGTTGGGCAAAGCTAACCGCAAGATCATTGATACTCTTTACATGCATGATGTAACTTACTGCCATCGGTGACCAGTCATTACTCTTAATTGTATTGATGATGGATGACTGCAACTGCTTAAACCGCTTCTTTTGCTCCTCCTCGGTAATATCCACCACATCCTGTCTTGGAGATGTTTCTAGTTCAATCTTACCATCTTCCACATAAAATGCATCCACATGAAATCTTTCTTTTGTCTGAACCTGAACCGAACCATTGTCTCCAAATCCCACAACAACCCCATACACACCGACCGGATAGATATCCTGTTCTGTAATCTCTTCTCTCTCTTTTTCTTCCTTCAGCATCACAAATGCCAGTTCTTCGCCCTGCTCCGGCTCCTTCTTCGCCATTTCCACATAAAATTCTTTTTGAAAATATAATGTAACATCCGGAAGGATCAATAAATTATAAAAAGGTATTGTTATCATAGTGATTTCCTCCTATCTACTTACACAATCGATTCTACGAGAC
>CAJOPP010000517.1 GCA_905236365.1 uncultured Lachnospiraceae bacterium | reverse complement strand
ACGCATATCCGGTGTTCCTAACTGTGCCATAACAGCACCATCTTCAAATTCAACCATAGAATGAATAATACTCTGCGGCTGAACAACCACTTCAATTTTAGAAGGATCAACATCAAATAACCACTTTGCTTCAATCACCTCTAACCCTTTGTTCACCATGGTAGCCGAATCAATTGTGATTTTCTGCCCCATTGACCAGTTAGGATGTTTTAAAGCCATCTCCAAAGTAACCATTTCCAAATCCTTTCTGGTCATTCCCCGAAACGGTCCGCCAGATGCGGTCAGCAGAATCTTATGAATCACATTTTCATATTCTCCATTCAGACATTGAAAAATTGCAGAATGCTCACTGTCAACCGGTAAAATAGATACCTTTTTCTCTGTTGCCAAAGGCATAATAATATGCCCTGCCGTAACCAATGTTTCTTTATTTGCCAAACCAATATCTTTTCCAGCCTCAATCGCCGCAATTGTTGGTCGAATTCCAATCATACCCACTACCGCCGTAATCAGAATATCCGATTCTGCTATCGTTGCAACTTCTAATAAACCTTCCATACCGGATACAATCTTACAGGCAGGCACAACATCTGCAATCGCCGTCCTCAATGTTCTTGCATTTTCTTCACTCCATACCGCAGCTATTGCCGGATGAAATTCCCGAATCTGTTCCTCTAACAACTTAAGATTGCTTCCTGCTGAAATTGCAACGGCTTCCAAATCTTTATTGTTGCGAATAATATCTAACGTCTGGGTTCCGATGGAACCGGTCGAACCCAAAATGGCTACTTTTTTCATTTGTGTTCCTCCTATTAGGTAACGAGATGGCTGCATGCGTGCTTTATGCTTCTCCTCGAATATCTTATGTCAGACCTTGCTGACATATACCATAAACAAATCATTCTCTGTAACAGGACATCAGTGACATCAGGCACGCACGCAAAAATGGCCAGCTAATAACCGTTACAAACTTCATGGATTACAGCACATTAAACAGCACCACAAGATAATAGATGATTGGTGCTGTAAAAAATACACTGTCAAAGCGATCCAAAATGCCGCCATGTCCAGGAATCAAATGGCTATAATCCTTAATCTCATTATTCCGCTTGATTGCGGATGCTGCTAAATCTCCAATCACAGCAGGAATTGCTCCAAGAGCTGCTATAGCAGCACAATAAATTGACGAAAAAGGAATCGCATCCTTAAAAATAACTGCAACCACATACCCAAGAATACCGGCACCCAAAATACCGCCAATAAACCCTTCTACACTCTTATTCGGACTGACCTTTGGTGAAAATTTGTGTTTACCAATCGCACTTCCCACTAAATAGGCGAATACATCATTTCCCCAGCTTGAAATTAAGATGAAACATGCCAAAAGCAACCCTGCTTCCATTGACCGAACTCTGTATACATAGGACAACAAGACTGTAACATAAAAAAATCCAAAAAATGCCTTAGTCACATCCAAATCATTATATTTCGGAAACTGAAATACATAAATCGCCAACAGTACCATGATGGTTAGTATAATCAGGGGGAATAAAAAGGACTCCCGATGATTATGCATAATGAAATAAAATACAATCGTACCGATATAATTTGTCACAGCAAACGGCGTTTTTTCCAAAGAATAAACTTTCATATATTCGTAAATTCCTGCTAAAGATACCAATGTAAGGACAAACGCCGATACAATACCACCAGCCAGTAACATAATCAGAGTAATGGTAGCCACAAAAAAGCCACCGATCAATCGTTGTTTCATTATTATTTCCCCCCGCCAAAACGACGGTCCCTTCCGTTATAATACCGAATTGCCGTAAGTAAATCTTCTTTTTTAAAATCCGGCCACAACACATCTGTAAAGTAAAATTCTGTATAGGCAAGCTGCCATGGAAGGAAATTCGATAATCTTTCCTCGCCACTTGTACGAATCAACAAATCCGGATCCGGCAAACCCGCAGTATCCAAATAACTACTGATCAAATCTTCTGTTATCATCTGCGGCTCCAGTTTCTGATTTGCTACATCTTCTGCAATTCTGGTCATTGCTCTTCGAATCTCATCTCTTCCACCATAGTTGATTGCAATAGTAAACTTTAATCCTGTTGCATTCTTTGTAGCTTCTTCTAATCGGTTGATTTTTTCAACAATTTTAGGTACCAGCCCGGTCTTATCTCCAATCACTCTGACCTGCATATTATTCTTTGTGGATCGCTCAATACAGTCAATCAAATAATTTTGCAGCAACTTCATCAATGCTTCCACTTCATCCACGGAACGTTTCCAATTCTCTGTAGAAAAAGCATAAACTGTAATATATTCAATTCCCATATTGTATCCATCTTCAATGATCTGTTCTACAGTCTTAGAACCTTGAACATGTCCATACTTCCGAGGCATGTTGTGCTTTTTAGCCCATCTTCCATTACCATCTAAAATAATTGCCACATGCTTTGGTACATTTAAATTTTCTTCGCGGATAATCTGTAATATTTTTTCCAAAACTGCCTCCGTCTATTAAACCGTCATGATTTCTTTTGACTTATTTTCTATCTTTGTTTCAATCTGATCTATATATTTGTCTGTAAGCTTCTGTACCTTATCCTCATAATCTTTTTGCTCATCTTCTGAGATCTCATTCGCTTTCAACTGCTTCTTAAAATAATCATTGGCATCCCGGCGAATGTTGCGCACAGCAACCTTTGCATTTTCACCCTTTTTCTTAATATCTTTCACCAGATCTTTACGGCGTTCCTCGGTAAGCTCTGGAAAATTCAGAATAATGGACTTTCCATCATTATTAGGATTGAGTCCCAGATCAGAACAGATAATTGCCTTTTCAATCTCTTTCAATAAAGAATTCTCCCATGGTGTAATCACAATAGTTCTTGCTTCCGGAACACTGATATTACCAACCTGCTGCAATGGAGTCGGCACACCATAATAGTCCACCTTAATTTTATTTAAAATATTAGGATTTGCACGTCCGGCACGGATATTAGAATATTCGCTCTCCAGACTCTCTAATGACTTTTCCATCTTTTCCTCAAATTGCTTTAACATAATAATCGTTCCTCCTAAATGATTGTTCATCTTTACTATTATAAAATAATTCACCTACTTAAAAAATAATGAAAACTGCTAATGCACTCTGCATCATAAGATTACAATTATATTGTGATGCCAGTCATTCACATTCTTCTCTCAAAAGTTATACAAAATAGATCAGGCATCAATAAACGTGCCACTAAATTTTCCGGTCAAAGCTTTGATAATACTATCCTCTTCTCCCAGACCAAACAGCATCATCGGCATATGATTTTCCATTGCTAAAACAGCCGATGCTAAATCTATTACACCTAACTGCTTATCTACAATATCTTTCATCTGCATTGTATCAAACTTCTT
>CAJOPP010000516.1 GCA_905236365.1 uncultured Lachnospiraceae bacterium | reverse complement strand
GTCATGAGTTTAGTACCGTTGCGTTTAAAGTTAAGCGAAATGCCTGAGACCTTAGCGAGGCACGAGCTTAGTTCGAAGGTATGCTTTGGCTCGTGCCCGAAATGGAAAACATATAACATATCCGGCAACGTCCGGCTTAAGTAAATGACATTGCAAGTGAACCGTAGTGAGCTGTTCATAATCCATTAGGATTAATGAACGATTTCTAATCTTGTTTCTTCACATATGATTGAATCTATGGGAAGAAAGACAGAATAGAATTCATCATCCTTATTTATAATATCGTAGGTTATAGCTCCCTCTTTTGATTGGATCGTTACAAGGATATATTCTGTATCAGGCAGCCAGGTATAGGTTTCCGGTAGGGAAGAACCGGCGTGGTAAGAATCGGCATGAATCGTGGTTCCGTTCCGATCAATTTGTGTAAAAGTGATAGCGTCAGCAGGATCACATTCATCTATGTGAACAGTATAGGTGATTTTTTCAGTATTGCTCTTCGATTTCCCAAAAAGTTGGAACGTTTCTGTCTGTTGATTGGAAAAGGTTGTGGATATTATTCCGGGAAGACCATAGTTCATACTCCATTCGGAACAGTCAATATAGATTTCTCCGGAGTCTGTTTGGTAAATATTGCAAAAGCTGACATACATTTCTGATTCATTGTTTGTGTCATTTTCCTCTGAAGGATCAGTCGTATCCTCGTCTTCGTAATCAGAATCTTCTTTGGAGAAAAAATTACGGTCGTAGTAAAGGGTTCCTTCTCTTGTAATATCGGAATCTGAGATATTTGTGTGGATGTTGGAGAATCCATTTCCTGGACTGTCCCAAACGTTTATGCCATCTTCCTCATGATTATAATAAATGAGAGCATAGCCTTTCAGACCGGGAAAGGTGACTGTTCCATCCTCCTGATTTATGGTGCCATAGATCTGTGCCTGTCCGTTTTCTGAGAGTATGTCAATTGGTTCTTCTGTCTCAGGATCGTGCGCATTGATATCATTAATCCTCGCAAAAACACCAATTAACTGATGCGATGTGGACGTATTTGCTTCAGATGCCAACTGACATCCATTCAGTGCTATTAAGAGCAGGATAAGTGATAATGTAAAAATACTTTTTTTCATGAGTCTTCCTCCAAATTTCCATCAAATTTTAGTATATCTCCCACATCACAGTGCAGGTAGTAACAGATTTTGTTGATCGTTCCAAACCGGACACCTTTTGCCTTGCCGCTCCTGAGAATGGAGAGATTTGCCTCTGTGATTCCCACAAGGGCGCAAAGTTCTTTTGAGGTCATATTGTTTTTTTTAAGAACCTCTTCTAAATGTACTCGAATTGCCATTGGTTGTCCTCCCTATCAAATAAAACTGTCGTTATCCGATTTGAGCTCTTGATTCTCTGCTATCTTGCGGGAGAACAATAGAATGAGGAGCATAAATAAGATAGCGTAGTAGGGGAAGTTAATCTCCACATTCATTGATAGAAGAAAACGTGCCAGACATAGTTCCAGTAAATTGGTTACCAAAATGATCAGGCTGGTGATGATGATCATCTTGCGGCTTTCCAGTCCTAATTTCTTTGAAAGTTGCAAGGAAGCATCACTGAATGGATCCATCTGCAGGGCTTGGATTGCTTTTAGTGCCAGATGGATCATCCATAGGATCAGACAGGAAGGAATCGTCCGCAAAATATATCTTATGACAAGCCAGAGAACGGTTATCTGCACACTGTTTAGAGCACCGATGGAGTTGAGGTCAAAGAGATCATCATACAGTTCATCTGGTACGAAGTTATTCGTATTACCATCTTGCACGGTCTGAATGGATGAGCGTAACCCAAACAGGAAATAACCGACTATCTGAATGACTGTCAGAAAGAATATAATAATCAGCAGGATGTGCAGGACGGAGAGAACGTCGACGGTCTTTCGCTGTTCAATATTGTGAACAAGTCGCAATGTAATGTAACAGATCAGGATAGACCAGATCGTACTGCTGATGATCAGTGTAGTTCCTTCAATATCAGGCATATCGCCGAAGAAATTGCTTATATATCTCGGATTGATCATGAGGTAAATTCCACCAAAGAGGGTGAAACTAAGAAGTGGAAGCAGCAAGTCCGCGTAGGAAGTATTCTTGTTCCGGTATCGGTATAGAAGAAAGAGTATCGGACTTATGCAGAGCACAAGGTAAATACAGATTGCCACCACGTTTCCCAAAGAGCCGGACATCGATAACTGTCTCAGTGCCCAGGCGATTGGTTGAAAAGGAATTGAAATCATCGAATTCATAGATACACCTCCTAAATTATTGTTTTTCGATAATTTACAAGGAATATAGCATGGAAATTATCGTTTGTCAATAATTTTTTTGAAAAAACATAGAGATGACATGAAAAAATGGATTGTACATAAGAGGGAAACGTACTAAAATAAAGAACGAAATGCACATGGAGTAAGGGATTTTCAACGAATGCACAGGAGGAGAAAGATATGGCAGATCGAATCAGACAATATACAGCATATATTGATCAGTTGTTAGCGACGGAAGATGAAACCATTAACTGGGAGGAGGAGATGAAAAAACATCTGGTACAGACTGCTTTTTTTGCACATGAGCGGTTGATTCATCTGATCGTTACAGTACTATTTGCACTATTAACCGTGAGTGTGTTTTTGTATACCCTCAGTAATTTTTCGGGTATCATGCTGCTCTTATTACTTGCCTTGATGATTTTATTGATTCCATATATCAGACATTATTATCTGCTGGAAAACAGTGTTCAGTATATGTACGAACAGTATGACAGGATGCAGCAGAAAGTGAGTGGAGGCTTTCAAAGACAGGGAACATTCAAGTCATAATGCCCGATGTAGAACAAGCCTTTCGCTTCAGTGTGGACTGTAATCGCAGATACAGTCTTTAAAGGAAATTAAGAAAAACCTAAGATTTCTTTTTGAAAATATGTGTTATAATGAGCCATGCGGCAGACGCATGCTTGCATGCAGGCGGCCATATGGCGAATGACATCACTGAGCCAAAGGCG
>CAJOPP010000515.1 GCA_905236365.1 uncultured Lachnospiraceae bacterium | reverse complement strand
GCAGATCATAATTCTGTGCAAAAATTTAAAGTTTTGCTTGAAAAAAATGCAATAAATGTTACTATTAGAAGAGGTATGGGCAAAGATATCGATGCTGCTTGTGGTCAGCTCCGTAAAGCGTATGTGGAAGAAACAGGCAAAAATATGGATTCTGTCAATGAACAGCAGTGTAAAAGTGATAGAAAAAAAATAGAGAAAGATATGAGTGCTGACAATGAACAGCATCATAAAAGTGATAAAAAAGAAATGAGTAAGAATATGAATGCTATTTGTGGACAGCATTTTGAAATGGATAAAAAATATAAAAGTAAAGGAGAGATTAGATGATATCCTATGGAAAAACAGATATTGGCATGATTCGAAGTATTAATCAGGATAGCATCTTCTTTTCTGATAAAAATATTGGTAATCTTCCTAATTTATATATTGTAGCTGATGGAATGGGAGGACATCAGGCAGGTGACTATGCGTCCGCACATGCGGTCACCTGGTTTGTGGATTATGTGAAAACATGTCGGTATAAGAATCCGATTACCATATTAAAAACCGGAATTGCCAAAATTAATGATATGCTGCTTAAAAGGGCAGAGGAAAACAGCGAAATGAGAGGAATGGGAACTACGTTTGTTGCAGCAGTGATCATGGCTGATAAGTTGTATGTAGCAAATATCGGAGATAGTAGATTGTATGTTTTAAGTGCGGAAGAAGCCAGACAGATTACATTGGATCATTCCCTGGTAGAAGAATTGATACGAACAGGACAGTTAGAACGCCGAAAAGTAAGATTTCATCCGGAAAAAAATATCATTACAAGAGCATTGGGAACAAGTCATGAAGCAATACCGGATTTCTTTGAGATTACATTAAGCAAGAGTGAGAAAATACTTTTATGCTCTGATGGACTAACAAATATGGTAGAAGATGATGAAATAAAGGACATTGTAATGCAAAAACAATTTGTTGACAAGATTTGCGATGAACTGATTGATAGAGCCAATTATTACGGTGGCAAAGATAATATAGGTGTTGTTGTAATAGAGCAAGCTTTTAATGAGGTGTGAGAATATGTTTGAACAGGGTATGATAATTCAGAATAGATATGAAATTATAGAAGAAGTCGGTTCTGGTGGAATGTCTGTTGTGTATAAAGCGAAGGATCATATATTGAACCGTTTTGTAGCAATGAAAGTGTTGAAGCCGGAATTTAGCGACGATAAGAGTTTTGTAAATAAGTTCCGTGTTGAGGCACAATCGGCAGCAGGGCTTTCTCATCCAAATATTGTCAATGTATTTGATGTGGGAGAAGAGAATGGATTTTACTATATTGTGATGGAGTTGGTAGAAGGTATTACATTAAAAGAGTATATTCAGCAAAATGGAAGAATGCCATATCAGATGGCGTTGGATTTTATTATGCAGATTACGGCAGGAATTGAAGTAGCACATGAGCATCATACCATTCATCGTGATATTAAGCCACAGAATATTATTGTATCAAAGAACGGTACTTTGAAGGTGACAGATTTTGGTATTGCAAAAGCTGCTACGTCTAATACCATTGCTTCTAGTGCCATGGGAAGTGTGCATTATATCTCTCCGGAACAGGCGAGAGGAGGATATTCGGATGAGCGTTCGGATATCTATTCATTAGGGATTACATTATATGAGATGTTAACAGGACGTGTACCATACGAAGGAGAAAATAATGTAACAGTTGCACTGATGCATATTCAGGGAGAGATGATTCCACCAAGGGAATACTATCCTGATATTCCAATCGGACTTGAGAAGATTGTATTGAAAGCAACGCAGAAGAAACCGGAGCGTCGATATCTGACTGCTAACGCATTATTGTCAGATTTGAAAAAATTAGCAGCAGATCCTACTGCAAATGTAGGATATACAGGATCAGTTGCGGTGGATAGTTCTCCAACCATTCAGATATCAGAAGAAGAATTAAATGCAATCAACAGTGCAATACCTAGACAGACAGGCATTTCCATGTTTCCTGTTAACAAGAACTCTACAGAACTTGTGGAAACAAATGCAGCAATAGAAAGCTTCTATCAAGATGAGGAAGCAAAAGAAGATATTTACTCCCAAGAAGAGGACGATGAGGAAGACGATGAGGAACGTGACGATTTAGATCCTAAGATGGAAAAGATGATTACAATAGGAGCAATTGTTGCGACCGTAATTGTTGCGATTGCAATTATTGTTGCCATAGTGACCATTACAAAATCTTTTAAGAAAGAGAATAAGGTTTCAACAACAGAAGAGATTTCGACCACAGAAGAGTCCAAACGAATGATCGGTCTGGTTGGTCTTTCAGAAGAAGAGGCTGTAACTGCATTGGAAAATGCAGAGATTGCATATGAGATTGAGAGAAATTATTCAAATGTTTTTGCAAAAGGTACGGTTATGAGTCAGAGTATTATAGAAGGAAATGAGATAAAATCCGGAGACCGGGTCAAAATCGAAATCAGCGAAGGGGAAGAAGAAGCTGAAGTTCCGGATGTTGTTGGCAAAACATTAGAGGAAGCAAAAACTGTCTTGGAAAAGGCAGGTTTTGAAGTGGATGAAGACGAGGAGTATGATGATACAGTACAGAAGGATTATATTATTCGTCAGACGCCTGAGGGAGAAGCAAAAACTTCAAAAGGAGCTACCGTAAAGATAGTAGTCAGTAAGGGAGCAGAGGTAAAGGTTGCTGTAGTTCCGGATCTTAAGAAAAAAACAATTGCAGAGGCTGAATCAGCACTCTCAGAAGTGCAGCTCAATCTTGGAAAGGTGACACAGGAATTTAGTGATTCTGTAAAAGAAGGTCAGGTTATCAGTCAGAGCATTGTAGCAGGAACAGAAGTAAAAGAGGGAACTAAGGTTGATATTACAATCAGTAAAGGAAAAGAACCAAAACCGACGATAACTACATATACGGTAAGTTTTAGTGGTTCAATCAGTAATAATACGTATAGCTTTGCGGAAGGAGAATATGTACATGTTACACTGACTTTGCAGGTGGGCGGAGCAACTTATACCATTCTCAATGAGGAGTTTGATGAGGCAGAACTTCCAATACCGCTTGAGAATACAGCTGATATTGAAGGATTGACTTCAAAAGAAGGGTCTTTGACTTATAGTGTATCAGATGCAAATGGTAATGATATAACCGGATCTTTTTCGTCTTCTGTACAGGCAAGATTTAGGACAGTGGCAGAGGAGCAGTAGATGAAAGGCAAGATCATTAAAGGAATTGCAGGATTTTATTATGTATATTCAAAGCATTCGATTTATGAGTGTAAAGCAAAAGGCATTTTTCGCAATCAGAAAGTAAAACCATTAGTTGGGGATGATGTAGAGATTTCCATTTTGGATGAAGAAGAAAAGACAGGAAGTATTGATGAGATTTTGACCAGAAGAACGGAATTGATCAGACCGGCGGTTGCAAATGTCGATCAGACTTTGGTTGTGTTCGCTGCTGCATCGCCGGATCCAAACTTTAATTTATTGGATCGCTTTCTTCTGATGATGGAAAAACAGAATGTCCCAACCATCATATGTTTTAATAAAATGGAATTGGTGGAGAAAACAAAAATTTCTGAATACCAGCGTATTTACGAGAAAACGGAGCATCCGGTCATTGTTGCCAGTACCTATGAAGAACATGGAATGGATAGAATCTATGAGGTGCTAGAAGGAAAAACGACAGCCTTGGCAGGACCGTCCGGAGTGGGAAAATCCTCAATTATGAATAAATTAAATCCGGATGCCAATATGGATGTTGGTGTGATCAGTAGGAAGATTGAGCGTGGTAAACACACAACCAGACATTCCGAGATGATTCCAATAGGCGAAAATACATATTTGCTGGATACGCCGGGGTTTAGTTCTATTTATTTTTATGATATGGAAGCGGAAGATTTAAAACAATATTATAGAGAATTTGAACAATATGAACCCTATTGTAAATTCAGGGGGTGCAATCATATTGGTGAAAAAGATTGTGGTATCAAGCAGGCGGTAGATGAGGGACAAATCTCTCGTTCCAGATATGAGAATTATCGATTATTTTATGAGGAATTAAAGGATAAGAAAAAATACGGCTGAATTTCCATGAGATAATAAAGCAGAATAAAATGTCTATGCTTTGTGGTTGTTTGGAGAAGAAGAACAGTTTTTTCAATTATTGAGACTGGAAGCATTCAAAGAAGGAGAAATGAAATGAATTATTTAGCACCATCTGTATTATCAGCAGATTTTTCTATATTAGGAGAAGAGATTGCAACGGTAGCAAATGCCGGTGCAGAGTTTATTCACCTGGATGTCATGGATGGAAGTTTTGTCCCCAATATATCGTTTGGGGCTCCTGTGATTTCTTCTGTGCGAAAGGTTACAGATGCTATGTTTGATGTACATTTGATGATTGAGGAACCGATTCGGTATTTGGAGGATTTTAGGAATGCAGGAGCAGATTTGATTACGGTGCATTATGAAGCATGTAAGGATGTGAAAGAGACACTTCTTACCATCCGGTCATTCGGAATCAAGGCAGGTCTTGCAATTAGTCCGGATACTTCGGTATCGGTGGTGGAACCGTATATGGAATTGGTTGATATGATTCTGATTATGAGTGTATATCCAGGATTTGGAGGACAGAAATTTATCGAGTCTAGTATTCAGAAGATTCAGATGGTTAAGGAGATGGCAGACAAGCAAAATCTTGAAAATTTGTGGATTGAAGTTGATGGAGGAATTGGATCTGATAACATCTCAAAAGTAGTGGAAGCAGGTGCAAATGTGTTAGTGGCTGGTTCAGCAGTATTTAAAGGTGATTCAGTAGAAAATGTAAAGCAGTTAAAGGCACTGCTGGAGGTGTAGAACAGAATGAAGCATATTTTGATTATTACAGGTGGATATCTGAATATAGAATTTGCAAAAGAATATTGTAAGACCTTATCGTATGATAAGGTCTTTGTTGTAGATAAGGGCTTGGAGTATGCAGATGCATTAAAGATTCAACCGGATTATATTGTTGGCGACTTTGATACGGTGAATGCCAATCTTTTGGAAGCATATGAGCAAAAAATCAGGCAAGGAGAACTACAATCCGAAATCGAACGGCATCCGGTTCAAAAAGATGCAACAGACACAGAATTGGCACTTTATAAAGCGTTGGAAGCTGATGCGGATCAGATTACCTTGCTTGCTGCGACAGGTAGCAGAATGGATCATGTGTTGGCAAATATCGGTTTGTTGTTGCAACCAGCAAGAAAAGGAGTAGCTTGCTATCTCGTAGATGAAACGAACAGGATACGTTTGCTTCAATCAAAGAAAATGGCAGAGTGCACCATCAAAAAAGAAGAGCAGTATGGTCATTATCTTTCGGTTATTCCGCTTACGGGAATTGTAAAAGGACTGACGATGGAGGGGGTTCTTTATCCTTTGAAGAAACAGGAAATCTGTCAAGGGAGTAGTTTGACGGTGAGTAATGAGATTGTGGATACAGAGGCAAGAATATTTATTGAAGAAGGAGAACTTCTTGTAATTGAGAGCAAAGACTAGTGCGCTGAGGATTTTTCATATATGCTATCTGGAAAATAGACAGTGAAGCATGAAAACCATTCGTTTGGGTTATACTAGCCATGTCGAGGCTTTTTGACCTGTGCTATTCGGGAAAGCAGGCAAGTTATTAGTCGGGTTAATTAGAAACTGAAGCACTAG
>CAJOPP010000514.1 GCA_905236365.1 uncultured Lachnospiraceae bacterium | reverse complement strand
TGTGTAAGACCAACCTGTGTCAGTGGAAAATACACCATTGTTGATGAAGATGGAATAGAAATTTGTAAAACCTGCCCCGAAGGATATTTTTGCGTTCAAGGGCTGAAAAAGAAATGTCCAGAAAATTATGTCAGCAAAAAAGGAGCCTCTTCCTGTGATCTTTGTCCTGAAGGGACTTATGCAGAACAAGAATTTAATGTTTGCTGTTCTGAAGGACAGAAATATGATTCGGATAAAAAAAGATGTGTTTCTTGTGCAACAAATGAGCTATGCCATTGTCCGCAAGAAACTCCCTATACTGACGGAAATGGAAATTGTGTAGAATGCACATTAGATGAGCACTGTCCATCTGGTTCTTGTTCAAATCAGGTGTGTTGTTCTGAATATTCATCCACCTTTATAGAGACAGATGAACAATTGAATAACGGATGTTATTGCCAACAAGGATATATAGCAGATTCTGAAGGAGAGCTTTGTGTTCCTTCCCCCTGTTCCAGTATTGAAAATAGTTCTCCCAAAGGAAGAGGAGATGCCACTTCTTTGGAAGGATGTTTTTGTGATGTAGATTATCCGTATTGGAAAGATGGGAAATGTATGCCTTTGGGAAATTGTGCCCTTTTAATGGAAAAGTACGGTTTCAGAAAGGATATTGATTTTCAAGAACCTTATCAAGCAGCTGACCAAACTTTTTTAAATACAATCTATGTTCCTGATTATTTTAAAGTACCTGCCAATATGAATTTAACAGGTTGTACCTTGGTTGTTGAAGGTGGTTTCCAAAATAAATACAGGCTGACTGTTGACAAATTGTATATAAATGCTTGGGATTCCAAATTTAATGATCAATATAATGCCAATAATACCGGTGTCATTACTACCAAAGAATTAGAGGCTTCCAATTTTTCAAACGGAGGGGTTATTATTGCACAAAATGCAGCTGTGAAATTTGGTAATTTAGAAAACCGTGGCAGATTGTCTGTCAGAACTATTCATGAATTAGATGAAAGTCCTGCTGTTTTGAAAAATATGGGAGCTATTACAGTTTCTTCTGATTTTTCCTTTGGGGCAAAATCATCAGCAGGATCTGTCCAAAATTCAAGCATTATTTCCGTTGGCGGAAATTGGAAAAGTAATGATATTTACAATTGGGGTTTGATCACCATCAAAAAGAGAATGGATAGGAATAATATCAAAATCCATAATGAAGGTCGTATTATTGAATTTGGAATGTAAAAAGCCTATTGTAAAAGGATCTTCTTTATTTTTTGGTAGATTTCCGTATTATCTTGAACGCCTTTAAATAAGTCTGCATTTTTTCCATATGCATACAAAGGGATATCCGCAGCAGTATGATTTGTTGTCGTGTATTGACAATTATCATTTAATCCACCGGTTTCATGATCTGCTAAAATAATTAAAGTTGTATCAGGATTTTCGTACACAAAATTAGCAGCTTTCATTATCGCATAATCAAAATCGTATAATTCTTTTTTCATTTTTTTAATGTTATTTTTATGAGATTCTGTATCAATTTTTGCCCCTTCGAACATAGCAAAAAATCCCTTTTTCCCTGATTCATTAAGCAGTTTATTCAATTTTGGTGTTACCATATCCGATATTTTCTTTACAGGAACAACAATATCCATAGAAGAAGCAACCTTGTTTTTATACTCTTTGATCTTTTCCGCCTCTTTTCTGTCAAGAACATGAGCATAAAATGCCGAAGGCGTTGCCCCCGTTGAATAGTCTGTTGAATAAATTCCAACGGAAAAGTCCTTTGTTATAAGTTCTTCTGCAATTGTTAAACAATCTGTTCCATCGGGAAGTTTACCCAAATAACGGTTATTTGTCTTTTTTCCGCAAGAATAAGCCGTTGCAGAAGCTGCCGAATCCGTAATAGAAGCATTTGCTGAATATGTATGAACTTTACCCATCACAGGCAAAGTTTGGATATAAAGAGGTTTATCCTGTTGAGCACATTTCAAATGATTTTCCCCCATTCCGTCCCCAATCATTAAAATAACATTTTCTGCAAATGCAGGAAATGAAAAAAGTGAACACAATAAAACTGTACGACAAAATAATTTATTCATATTTACCCTCCATAATATTTTTATAATTGTTCTTTAACCCAGTTTTTCAAAGTAATATTATCCGCTTTCCCAGTAGCAAGTAAAGGAAGTTCATCTTTATAAAGAACTTGAGCAGGAATATATAATTCTGAAAGTGCTTTTTCATGAACCTTAGAGGCAAACTCTTCACGATTTGCCTTTTTATTATTTGTTACCAAAATTATTTGTTCTCCTTTTTTATCTGATGGAACAGCAACAACACCACAATGAAATTCATCTGTCAACCAAATTTCATTAGCGATATTTTCAACCGCAGCCAAAGAAATCATCTCTCCACCAATTTTTGCAAACCGTTTTACACGATCCACAATTTTGACAAAGCCCAAATCATCAATAACAACAACATCCCCCGTGTGATACCACCCATCTTGAACAGGAACCAATACACCAGGGTTATCTGCATAAATATATCCTTTCATAATGTTTGGTCCTTGGACACAAAGTTCACCGCCCTGTTTTATCCCTGGAACGGGCTCTAATTTGTATTGCATTGCAGGCGGTAATTTTCCCAATGTTCCAAATTTATTAAACAACAGATTATTCACACAAATAATCGGAGAACATTCGGTTGTTCCATAACCTTCCATCAAACGCACCCCCAACCTTTCTGAAATTAAGTTTCGGGTATCATTTTTTACAGCTTCTGCACCTGCATAACATAAGCGGACAGTTCTGAAATCATATGGATGAGAGATATTTGCATAAGCCCGATAAAAAGTGTCTGTTGCAACCATAATTGTTACCTTTAATTCATATAATAATTCTGTAAT
>CAJOPP010000513.1 GCA_905236365.1 uncultured Lachnospiraceae bacterium | reverse complement strand
GGATGGCATCTTCAAGCCAGGCTTCGCTTATGCCAAGGCTGGAGTGCTGCTTTACGATCTGATACCTCAAGGCCAGCAGCAGGCATCATTGTTACCGACAACATTTCAAGAGCATCCCAGAAGCGCGGAACTTATGGCTGCATTGGACAGAATCAACAGCAAGTATGGGCATGACCATATCCGTTTCGGAGCTGAGGGGCTTTCTGGCAGAGTGTGGAAGATGAAGCAGAACAATCTTTCGCCGCGAGTCACAACTGAATGGGATGAGTTGGCAACGGCATACTGCAAATAGCCTTATCCTCGATAAAAATTTATAACATGTAATAAAAAAATAAACTCATGTATTCTAATCACCAATAGTACTTGAGATGACAGTCTTTCTCTTTATATCAATTTCAAAACAATTACCCAAATTTTGAATGCTAGGATCTATCTTAAACATATAAAGACCATATGGAAGATGTTGAACATAGCTAGATTCACCATTGTCGAATGATTCAAATTCCTCAATAATGACATATTGATAGTTAATGTTCTTTTTCGCATTTTTATATGACATAACTTGTTTCACTTTACCACAAATCAACAAAGTGTTGTCCTGACCTGCAAAACAAACAAACGGTTGAAGTATTAAAAGAAATAAACATAAACCTATTATTTTTTTCATTGATTCCTCCGCTGTCGATATTTTATATTTATAATAAAATAGTTAGATATCAGTTAATAAATCTGTAATATTGACTATGTATACATCATACAATGGATATATATGACTAAGGATGCTTTATGTTAAGCTGTTGAGATAACATATCCCATTTTTAGGTGGATTGTCAAAAATTTCACCAGATTAGCCTGTCAACACAGAAAATTGTTGGTTTTCTCGTTACTGAAGACCGTGTTGGTGGTATCAGTAAAGTCTTTCTTGATAAGATCTCAACAAATGCAATAAGCCCAAAACAATAGAGGAAGCAAAGAAGGCAGAAATGACATACATTATGACTTCCTTACAATTCTTAACAAGTTATCAGTTCTCTTCCAGCATGATTATATCCGAGACGGACTGCTTTCTTCCAGGAGAACGGCAATGATACATGTCTGCTACGCTTTTACAGATCAGAAAGGGACATACTGCCAACTTGTTGGGGCTTCAATCGCGTCCTTACTGTCCAATACAGAGCAGGCCGTCACCGTGCATATTATCCACGACAACACGTTAAGCCATAAAAACCACGACAATTTCAGGGTGCTTGCAGAAAAGTTTCATGCGAATTTTATATACTACGATATTTACAGTATTTGCGGAGAGTATCTGGCTGCCATCAGAAAAGAGATTCAGTCGGTGTTGAATGTCAGGCTTACAATAGGCGCCCTTTACCGTCTGCTCATTCCGAGAATTCTGGAACTTGAAAGGGTAATTTATCTCGACGGGGATACCATCGTAAATTTGGATATCAGTGCTCTATGGAATGAAGATTTGGATAATTATGCCATTGGTGCCGTTGCGGAAAAAGATGCGACATGCGGTCACAGCATGCCGCAGCACCTCACGGAACTCGGTATAACCACGGAGGACACATATTTCTGTTCAGGCGTTCTCTTGCTTGATATTTTAAAACTCAGGGAGCAAGGCGATATTATTGGAAAAGGCATCGCGTTCCTGAAAGAGCACCCGAAGTGTTTCTTAATGGATCAGGATATTCTGAATTATTTTTTTTCCGGCTCGTACAAGCATTTAAACGCAATATACGACATATTTGTCGGGCCTCAGAAAAGGTTCAGGCGAGCGGGAAAACTTGATAACACAATCATGCCGGGCATATTCCATTATGCTGGGTCCGAGCTTTCCGTGTTTCCTGCGTATGACATCAGCAACATACTGTGGATATACTTTCTTTCAATGACTCCATGGTTTACTCACGATTTCTATTCAAAGACCCTGATGGCCGTAAACAGGAAAATTGAAGATAATCATGTAATCATGGCAGATTTCATATCTACCATCCTAACAACACAGCCAGTATTTGTATATTCAGAAGACTACATATCTCAGGATACCATCAGAGAGAATTATCCATTTGTAAAGGATTTTAAGTTTGTCAAATTTGAGAATATCGAAGCAGTTCTTAAACTTGTTAACTGTATTATTGTATGTTTTGTGTTGCCGAACGAGTATACAAACATACGTATTGCATTAATGCAGACAGGTAGAACTGAAGGAAGAGACTTCATAAATGGACTACTACTATTCAAGGATAACGCATTTATTAACGAATTCTATCTTATACAGTATGGAAAATAATAAGGAACATTAATTTTAATACATAGTCTACCCTTAAAAAGCATATTTACAAGGGCCTCATATTGTGCGCTTTCCTTCATCCATTTCCTGATAATTGCGGGCAAGCCTGAAGTCATTTTTCAGATGCTCTATGAACGGTTCTATGGCACTGTGCCGACCAAAATCACGAGGGGCCTTGCGCTTGAAG
>CAJOPP010000512.1 GCA_905236365.1 uncultured Lachnospiraceae bacterium | reverse complement strand
GGTACAAGCTCCGACTGAGTTAAAACGCTCCGCGAGGATGCGCACGGATTCGGTTAGGAATTTGTCAGCTAAAGCTGACCCGAATCCAGCGTGCAAGACTCGCAAGCGAGTCTTGACATGGCTTCCCCTACATTGTTGTCCGCCTGATTTGAAAACAAAAAATACATCACACCTTATAATCCTTTAACAGTTCCATCGGTTTCTTTTGCTTTAACCAATGAATGGATTTCATGGTACAAAGTGCAACAAGTCCCACTCCAATCAACAAAGATGGCAATACCGCCTGGCCAAAATAAACAGACTTTGCAGTATTCCACTGATCAATGCCCGGCTGAAACATTTGCCACTCAAACCGTAAGATAAAATAACCGAACACCACAGCCAACGTAAAGGATACTGCCACTTTCAACAGATTCTCTCCCACTAAAATCGCAGTCAGATCTCTTGTCGACGCACCATTTGCATAAAATATTCCAAAATATTCTGTATCATTCACCATTTCGGAATACTGTGTCCGTTCCAGCACAATCATGGAGGTTACAATAATGATCACAGTTAACAGGCGAATCACATTCAAAATAATGGAAAACTGATATTCATTTTCATCGAGAACATCTTCCAATCTGGCAAGCTTAATGACAACCCCATGTTTTTCTGCCACTTCCAACAATTTCGACTCTGCATCTTCCATTTTATAACCTTTTTTTACACAATAGGTACATCGCCCACTTACCCAATAAGGGACCAACTCGACCACCATGTTATCAAGACATTGCACATAATGAGAATCCTGCACCGTTTCAAAGATATAGACATCATCATAGATCCAATTGGTTCCCTTTTCCAAAATTCCTCCTACCACATATGTGACTGGCTCCCTTTTCGATTCAAATTTTTCCCCCACGGTGACATCTTCAAAGTTACCACCGAGATAGATCAGTTCCTCGTTCTCTTGTAATTGCCACTCTTCCGGACGCATTCCTTCCCTAAGATTGAACTGACATACATCTATCCCTGATGTATTCATTAAAAACCAGGGTACAAATCCTGTATTCTCCACATATTCCGGGTCCATCTTTTTTTGTTGTTCTCCATATTTCTCAATCTCGTCAACCGGAAAGTCGTGCACATCTCCGCTGGTGAAACCAACTATCTCATCCATCTGAGAAATCTCTTCCAAAAAATCCGGATCAAACCCATTTTCTGATTCAATCATAAGCATTCCACATTGTCTGTTTCCACCATTCAGGCATTGATCACACGCATAACGCTCGTGCCTCACATACCTCCATGAAAACCAGGAAGCCAACAACAATAAAAACATCACCGAACACAACAGAATAGTCAGAAAATAGAGTAAAAAGCGATGCATCGTGCGACCGGAAGCATATTTATAGATCGTCCTTAAGTTCATATTGTTCTCCTTAATCGCAAACAGACATAGCTACTAATAATGAGCTATGTCCGTCGCAATTTCCGTTAATCAATTCCTATATTAGTATTAGTTACAACTAATAACACGAGAATTATACGAAGTAACAGTTACACCATTGGTATCATAGGTTCTTAATTCAATTCGAATACCCTCTTCATCTTTTTTAGCTGCATTTTTTGTTTTACTAAAAGAAGTTCTAGACAAAGCCTTTCCATTCTCATAATACTTGTCATAGAATGCCCGGCAAACAGTAATTCTGGCCTTTACATATGGACTATAATCCGATCTGGGTTTTGAATGAAATCCTCCATAGCTAAAAGCTGCTGTGTTAATGTTTCCATTCGCATATGCAGTCACTTCTGTATTGCTGGTAGAAAAATTACAGTACGTATATGCCTCTGCCGTAATCGCTGAAAAACCAGTTAAGGCAACCAGCCCTAATGTTGCAATCATTTTCTTTGTGTTTATTCTCATTTTTTATTTTCCTTTCATTTATTATCCGACGGATTTCTTATTTTGTCAACGACAATATTCTACCCCCCCCTGGATGAAATTGTCAATAACATTTTTCGTTTCTAATCTTATATCTCAGACGGAG
>CAJOPP010000511.1 GCA_905236365.1 uncultured Lachnospiraceae bacterium | reverse complement strand
ATTGATTTATGTAAAAGCAGAAGATTTAAAAGTTGGCATGCGTCTTGCAAGACCGATTTATAATAAGCGTGGTATTTTGTTGTACAACCGCAATGATAAGATTACCAGACAAGGTATTGAGAGTGTGAAGAATTTTGGATTGATTGGACTTTATATTTTAGAACCGGCAGAGCCATTGCCACCGATGAGTCAGGAGGAGATGGATTTTGAACGGTTTCAGACTATGGCAGTTTTTTCAATCAAAAAAGATTTGGATGCTATTATGGATGGGGAGGCTCCGGTCAATCTGATGAAGCAGACAGATGAATTGGTACGCAAATTTGGAAATCTTTATCATAAGATTAATTTTAATCAAAACTTGCGTAGTCCGGAGGATTATGTATATAAGCACGTGTTGAATGTTGCAATTCTGGCAGCGTTGATTTCCCATCGGGCGGGTTTTAGTGTGGTAGAACAGGCAGAGGTGGTTGTTGCAGCATTACTTCATGATGTCGGAAAGCTGGCTTTGCCGGCAGACTTGAAAGGAAAGACGGATAATTTGGAGGATGATGAACGGGATGCCGTAGCAAGAGCAGTGATTACCGGTATAGAAAGGATTTCCAATACTTTTAATATGCCCGCAGGTGTGAAGAGTACCATAATGCAGTTGTGTGAGCTTCAATATGTGCCTGAGAAAGCTCCGGAGCGTATTTCTAATGCAGCAAAAGTGCTTATGGTTGCCAATGCGTATGATGAGTATACAGCGATGCAATTAGGTATGGATCCGCATACCGAAGTAGAAGCAGTCAGAATGTTACAGAGCAATCCGGAGGATTATGAGCCAGAGATAGTGATGCATTTGCTTAACAGTATTAAGATTTTATATCCGGGTGTGTGTGTGGAACTTACTAATTATGAGAAAGGTCTTGTGTTGACTGAGAATGACAGAGATATCCTGAGACCGATTATACTTGGATTCGATCACAATCAGGTATATAATCTGGATATGGGAAGTGTCTTTAAGAAAGTACAGATTAAGAATATTATGAAAACAATGGACAATCGTATCAAGATTGATCCGGAGCGCTTGAAAGAATATATGTGATGAATTTGTAGGTATGGAATGATTGAACATACCTACATTTTTGAAGCTATACTACTCAAAAGCGTTCTGTGTTATAGTCTGGCCGATTAAAACCACTATACCAGCAAATTGAGAAAGAATGGTAAATTGTTAGAGGCAATATCAGAGAATTTGATATTGTCTCTTTTTTTCGGAAAATTTTTTTGTTGTCCGTGTTATCGGACAATAAGTTTGTTATTATGACTTTACCAAAGAGACATGGTTTATATACGGGGATAAGGATATTGCGACCAGTAAATCGGAAGCAAATCAAGAATTAATATCGCCAATCAGCTTTGGTAAAGGCATAAGCCTTAATTTGATGATGGTACAGAAAGGAGAAGAATATGGACAAAAGTAGTATGGTAATAAGCTGTCAGAGAAGTAACATTGTGAGATTTATGATGATAATCACCATTTGTGTGTGGTGTTTCTGCCCGATGTCGGCAGAAGCAAAGAGACAAAGTGAAGTGAGTAAACGCCTGGGGAAAATACAAAAAGAGTATCCTGATAATTCCAGGTTTGATGACTGGGTGTCGGTGGAAAATTGGACAGGAGGAGGATGCAATGCACTGGTTATGTATGCCACCCTGAAGGTATTTCATAATGCCTACACGCCGGATTGTAGTACCTATCGTCGAATTGATAAATCGGCATCTGTTATGGACAATTCCGATATGAAGCGTTTGTTTTACAAAGCTAAGGCAGGCGATGTCGTAAGATTTCGAAATGAAAAGGAGGATACTCATTTTGCAATATTCCTATCTTCCTCTGATTATGGGGTGTATTTATATGAGGCTAATTTTGGTTCTAAGAATAGGGTGAAAGATAACAATTTCTGGCCGTGGTGGGCAATGAAGGATTGGACATCAGGAGGTGCAACAGAGGTTGAGGTCTATCGTTCTAAAAATTATAATCAGGTGAACCAAAAGAAAGCAGCTAGGAATTGTGAAAAAGGTAGTAGGCTTACGGTAGAGGGGATTACTTATGAGGTGACAAAGAATGCAGGCTTTGGGGGTGAAGTGAAGGTGGTTCGATTAGAGGACTATTATGATTCATCTACGTTAAGAATCCCTGATTGCATTTTTACAGATAATATGTCTGAACAAGGCTGGAATTGTAATTATTCCGGAGAAGCAGACTATGGACAAGGAAAGAATATCAATTATCAGTTGACTTATAAAGTGACGGCCATAGGAAGTCATTTGTTGAATAGTATTGATGATTTGGATTGTAATGAAACAGTGAGGTGGAATCAAAAGAAAACAGTCAGAACTGTGGAAATTGGTTCTAATGTAAAAAAAATCGGAGCCAAAGCATTCCAAGGAGTATGCACAATTCATATTCGTTCAAAAAGGTTAAAGAAAATCCATCAAACTGCCTTTGCAGGTACTGATAAGAACTTGCTGATTAAGGTTCCGGCTTCGAGAATCAAAACCTATAAAAAACTTCTGACTGATAAGGGGCAATCCGATAAGTCGATCATAAGCAAGTAGGAATCGTAAATTTATTATATGGAAAAGGGTTCAGTGACTAGTCGGATGGATTGAGGTGTGGTATTGTATTCCCGTTTCGGACATGATTTCGCTTGGCTGTTCGAGTAGCGTTTCTAAGCTCATGAGCATACGTAGGTGGATTTATTCCTTAAGACCGATGCTCGCAAATAGTCTTACATCGAGAATGCGAGGCCTCCTCTCAGTTGCAGATCAGCCTTGACTGCCTGAACTTTTTGCAGGCAGCGTGCTGACGGCGTAAATTGTACCAGTATCGAACGTATTGGAATGCGAAGCTGTATCCGGCTCACTATTGGATAATAAGTTATAGTTCAGTGGTTAGCCGGACGCAGGGGGCTGGCGAGTGAACTGTAACCAATAATAACAAAAAAGATAGGGGAAAAATACTAATAATATTGGAAATATAGAAAAAAAGTGGTATAATATTATTAATAAAATGAGGAGGTGAACGTTATTACCTTGTTTGATACGTGCAAGAATATGACGCATATGGAAATCGATTTTGTGAGAAGTGCACAAAATCTTTTGGAGAAATGAGAGGCGTATTTTCAATAAGCAACGGTTGATTGGAAGCAAAGGGAACTTGCGGTCAGGGCAGTGTCAATAAGGATATGGTTATAGAGAGGAGCAGAATTGCATGAACAAGGGAAAGAGTGCAATTAGAATGAAGAACATATTATTTGTAATATTGATGGCACTATTACAGGTAATATTATGTGCGGATATACCATCACAGAACCTGTCTGAAGTGCAGGCTGCTACAGTTCAAAGAAGTACATGGGCATACAAGCTTATATCTTTTACTTCGACAGAGAGTATATTGGGGAAGTCATATAATGAATTAGTGAATTCTTTGAATAAGAACAAGTTTGCAGCGTATTTAAGTTCCTTGTATCCGGAGCAGTCTTGTGTGATACCTGGTTTGCAACAGACGAAAGTAGGGGAGGATGAGTATTGTAACACTATGGTTCCGCAAGGTGTGTGTGTTGCAGAACGATATCTGTTAGTATCTGCATATGACAGTGCATACAAGATCAAAGAGAAGTCGAAGTATTACAGAGCATATAATCATGAACGGCACCAGTCAGTCATCTATGTTCTGGATAAGAATACAAAAGAATATTTAACAACACTGATATTAAGCGGCAGTACATGTCATGTAGGTTCTCTTGCGTATAATGATGACGATTCTCTTCTTTATGTAGCAGATTCTGACAACAATTTTGTATGGAAGCTGGATATTCAACAAATCAAGGATGCGGTTCGGGATAGCAATATGAATAATATGGATTTCTGTCTTTTGGAAATGAAAGATTATTTTGAAGTAGATAACCGGCCGTCTGCTTTGTGCTATTACCAGAAAAGGGTATACGTTGGAGAATGTGCCGATAACTTTTCTAATTCATTTAATAACAGAATGTTTGTATACAAACCAGATGGAATGCGGTTGGAAGAGAGAACGATACAACTTCCGTATTATACGCAAGGTGTTGCGTTTGCAGATGTGGATGGAGATACCTATATGTTGGTGTCAGGTTCCAGAGGAAGATACATTACGTCCACCTTGCATGTATACTTAGTCGATAAGATAGAGGATGATATCTCTATCAAGGAAAAAATAGGTGAGGTTATTTATCCTAATATGAGCGAAGATATTGATATACGAGGAGATTTTCTATACTCCTGTTATGAATCTGCATGCAATTTTTATCATATGCCATTAGATGGAGGAGGCAGGAGTTATAATCCTATCGATCGTATTATGGTCAATTCAGTAGAAACTATTGTGAAAGGGGTAATCAATCATTAATGGCGGAAGAGAGTAACAGTTCGGACTTTGGGCTTCACTGTTATGAATCGGACGGAAGTGATGGCGTATTGGGAATATCTGTATGTGTTATGGTATCCAAAAGAAAAAATCCTATGGAGATTCTGTTTTTCTATAGAATTTCCATAGGATTTTTTTATTTTTGCTCACGAAGGTATTGAATTACGTCACGTCTTGTAATAATGCCTATAAACTTATCGCAATCATCTACAACGGGAACAAAATTTTGTTGTATGATTTTGGATAACAAATCCTCCATGTTGGAGTTGACACTGACGGGCTCGTAATTGAATCGTCGTGGTACATCCGTCAAAAGTAATTGTTCTTTTTTCTTAGTAAGCAGCTTGTTATGATGGAAATACCATAAGAGATCACCTTCCGATAATGTTCCGACATATCCCCCTTCGTTATTTAAAATAGGGATAGAGGAAAACGTGTGCTCTTCTAATTTCTCAAGTACCTGTTGTAAAGTGAGCCATTCTTCCAAAAAAGTAACTTCTGCTTTGGGAGTTAAAAAGAATAAAATGTTGATTATGTTCACCTCCTTATTAATTTACAAATTCTATTACCAATAGTATATAATAAAATAGGCAGGAACACAACGAAAGAAATCTTAAAATATTGTGAATAAGATGAAAAATAGTTGTATTTGCAAGATTGGTTTGTTACAATGAGGGAGATGCTAAATTGCAGGACACTTTCAGAAATGCTTAGGAAAAAGATTTATATGAGAGAGGCAAAGATATGCATGAGAATGTATTTGATGAAAATGTAGACTATCTGTATCAGGTTCAAGAGGACCTTGAAGCGGTCGAACAGTTAAAGAAAGAGTTAGCAGAATATAAGAACCAGGAGAAGAATCTGAAGAAGGCAATTGCTTCTGAGGAAAAATCCATTCAAGATGAGATTAACCAAATCATCCGTAAACGTAAGAATGAGATTGAAAAAACATACGATGCACAGATTGATGCAAATAAGAATAGAAGTCGTAATGTACAAATGAAACGGGATAAGACCAAATCCAAGCGTATGGTAGAGAGGGTTTCAATGGAGACGTCAGAGTTGGCAGAGGAGAACCGACAGTTGCGGATGGAGATGAAAACTCTATTTAAGGCACAACATATACCATCTTTTTGCCGGTCAAAATTATTCTATGCACTCTTTATGACAAAACGTTTGAGTGAGGTTTTTATATTACTTTTGTCTATTGCAGTTATTTATGTTGGAATTCCTGCAATTATGTATATATTATCGGTTCATGTGTTTTATAAAGAGAGCAAGAATGTAGCACTTTTATGTACTCTTACCGTTTCGTTCACGTTATTTTTATTAGGATTGCTTTATGTGTTTATTCTTAACAAGACAAAGTTGAGATTTTATGATGTATTAGTACAAGGACGTGCTTATAAAGATAAGATAGCTGCAAATGAACGCCAAATGCGAGCAATTAAGAATAAGATTCATAAGGATAAGGATGATAGCGTATACGGACTTGGCAAATTTGATGATAAGCTTTCGGAACTTGAAGATGAATTGTCACAAATCAGTCAGGAAAAGCAGGATTCCATGACCGTTTTTGAAAATGAAACAAAGCAGGTATTGATCAATGAAGTCAATGACAGAAGAATGGGAAGAGTGGAGCAGATGAAAGCTGATGTTGATCGATTAGAAGAGAATATGGCGGCGATGGAAGCGAATATCCAGAATGCATCGGTTGCCCTGGCAAATAATTATGGGGCAATCTTAGGAAAAGAATTTTGTACTCTTACTAAGGTGGCAGACCTAATATCCCTGATGGAAGACGGGACTGCTGATACCGTATCCGAAGCCATTGCTGCCTACAAAGGTGCGGGAAAATAAGCATCCATAAAATACCAGCAAATAGCATTACTGATGCAGTTTGCAAGAGTCATGACAGTATGCAATCTGGTACTTTGCAATAAAATAGAATTAGGAAAACCAGTGACATTTACAATGCCTGTAATAGAGAGATGACCTATTGCAGGCAGTTTTTTATTTACCCCTTTTCCAGGGATGAGAGGGTTCTGACTCAGTGTGGCATAGCCAATATGTTCCGGTATACCCAGAGAAGCGTCAATTGCAATAATATAAGGTTGTGGATGTTCAGCATAGATTGTCTGAACGGTCTGTTCCAGATTTAGAGCATGGACAGGTTTTTCCAGTGTGCCGTATACAGGAATTTCAGGCAGTACATTTTTTAAATGTTCTCCGACTAAAGGACCTAAACAGTCACCGGTAGCCCGATCGGTTCCGATACATAAGACAACAATATCATTGATGGAAGCATGTTCTTTATTTAAAGTATTACGAATTCCTCGATTTAATTCCAAATCAGCACCCTGTTCGAAGGCGTTGTAATAGAAAGGCGTCATTTTTTTCCTCCCTTTTCCTGGTAAATTATTGTATGAAAAGTATAAACCGTTTGAGCCTGTTTTAGACACTAAAAGGAAAAAATATATTTTGACAAATGGCAAAATGTCGTTTTTTGTAATGTAGGGCAAAAATGTTTCTGATATTGCGGACATTTTCCATACTTGAGAGACAATTTTAGACATGATAAGTATGTTTATAATGATATGGTATTAAGTACACAGAATATGAATGATCTTTACGTTAAGAAATAAGGTGCTGTTCAACATAATTAGATTATGAATGTTTTCTGGTCTGGAATTTTTCAGGTAAGAATAATTTAGAAAAACAGTTCCAATTGGTAAAAATGTAAAGTCTTGGAAAGGATGAAGGCTATGATAGAAATTGTGTACAATAAAGAAGGACAGGCTGAAGATAATATTTTTGCAGGAATTACATTACCAAAGAATATCAGGCAGATTGGAATGCCGACAGGAAATCGAAGAATCTATATTGAAGATTATGTGATGACATATCTTACACAACTTGCAAAGCCTAATGCAACCTATGCAAGAGGAGCAATTCTGGTAGGCGAATGTGTTAGAGGAGAATTAGGAGAAGTAATTTTTATCAGTGGTGCTTTAGCAGCTCAGAATCTTGAATTGGATCTGGAAGAAACTACCTTTGATGGAGAGACGTGGAGTTATATTTATCAGGAAGTAAAAACATACTTTCCTGATTTGGAAGTTGTGGGTTGGTTTTTGTCCCGAATGGGATTTTCCACGAGCATAAATGATATGATTGTACGGTTACATTTGGATAATTTTGCAGGAGATGATAAAGTTTTATATATTATGGACTCATTAGAAGGTGAAGATGCGTTTTACATGACAGAAGGAGAAGGACTTCACAGACAAAGTGGCTACTATATCTACTATGCGCGAAATGAAGCGATGCAGAATTTTATGATTGATCAAAAAGGGGAGGTAGAATCAATCGAAGCCAGTGAAGTAGATATGAAAGATGAAGCGGTTGTTCGTAATTATAAAAAAATCATGGAAGAACGTGCAAAAAGTGCGAGAATCGAAAGGGCAAATCGTAGGTTGGCTGGAGTGTGCTCTGTCCTTATAATTGCGGTTTTGGCGTTAGGAGTGGCGGTGTTCAGTAATTATCAAATGATTGAAAAAATGGAGATAAAATTGGTAGAAAGCGGACTGCTTTTAACAGAGAATAAAATAGATTTGACGGAAAATAAAAAGAATGATTTTCTGGCAGCAAGTAATATGGAGATTACTGCAACAACAGAAGAAAAAGCATTAGGGCAAAGTACAGGAAAAGAAGAAAAAATAAAATCGGTTTCTGAGAATCTTCCACAATATTATGTGGTTCAAAGTGGAGATACGTTATCTTCAATTAGCTTTAAAATGTACAATTCTGTAGGACATGTTGCTGAGCTAATGGAGGCAAATGGGTTTGGGGAAGCTGACGAGATTCATGAAGGAGATCAAATCTTGATTCCGACAGTTCGATGAGTATCAAAAAAGAAGTACAACAATCAATCCTGCCTGATTACAATTCGGTGACTGTTTACTGGCTAACGAGTGAACTGTAACCACTGCCACATGGTTATAGTGCACTTTGAAAATAAAGCTAGTACCTTTTGGAAAAATATAGTATAATACAAAATACATGGCGGAAAAAGGATATTTTAGAAGCGTTTGGAAAAGGTTATTATAATGAAAAAAGAAGAATCAAATCAGAATGAATTAAATCATAACGAAACAAAACAGAGTAATGCCGGAAAAAAAGGTTCACGATTTTGGGGGAAAGATAGAAAGGAAGCAACTCAAGAATATAAGGAAGAAAACGGTGAACAGTTGAGTCAGGTGCATATGAAGCGAATAAGGCAAGCAGTGATGGCACTGATTGCAGTAATCCTATTCATGGTTGTCGTGTATGTTATAGTTTTTAACTCTAATTATAACAGCTATGAAGTGGTAGAAGAAACAAGTGTGAAAAACGCCTCTGTGGTAGATTATATTCTATATCAGAAGTCTTTGCTTAAATATAGCAAGGATGGAGCGACTTATATAGATGAAAAAGGAGGAGAAGTTTGGAATGAGACGTTTGCGATGAAGATGCCTACGGCAGACGTGTGCGGTGAATATGCTGCCATTGCAGATTTGAACGGTAACGACGTCTATATTTTTAATACAGAGGGTAAGGTGAGCAGTACAACGATGCCTTACAAAGTTTCTGATGTAGCGGTAGCTTCTCAAGGGACTTTTGCGGTGATTTTAGAGGGAGAAAGAGAGAACTTTATTAATCTGTATGACAAAAATGGAGAACAGATTTCAGAGATACAGACAACAATTGATAAGAGTGGATATCCTATGGACATAGATTTATCTGAGAATGGTGAAAAATTATTTTCCAGTTATTTATATTTAGATGGAGCGGAAGCAAAGAACGGACTGGCAGCATATAATTTTGGAGTAGTAGGACAGATGGAAAATGCTGATCGATTGATGGGCGGATATCAGTTGGATAATATGATTGTTCCGAAGGTGGAATTTTTGGATGATAATACAATCTGTGCTTTTGGAGATAATCAGTTTATAATTTACTCCATGCGGCAGAAACCGAGTGAAAAAGCAAGGATTGAATTAGAGAGCGAAGTGCGGAGTGTTATTTTTAATGCAAATTACATTGGTATAGTTATACAAAATGATAATAAAAATGAAGACAACAATGGTAATGCACCATATATTCTGGAATTATATAATACAAGTGGTCGCAAGGTAATGTCAAAAGAAATCGACTTTTATTATGAAAATGTTAGAATGAGTGATGATGAAATCGTATTTACAGGTGGTACGGAGTGCAGAATTTATACCGTCAAAGGTCAATTAAAGTTTGCCTATACATTTCAGAAGAATGTAACAGATATGGTGCCGACAGGGTATAGCCGCAGATATATTGTTATATATGATAGTGGCTCTGAGTTGATTCGATTGAAACATGAAAGTGAAAAGGAATGAACAAATAGATGATTTGTACGATAATAGGAATTGGATTCGTTATTTATGTTCTGGTTGGTTGGGTACGAGGATTGTTTAAGGTGATGATTTCAGTTGCCGGATTAATTGCGAGTATTGTTATAGCTGCTTATGTAGCACCTCATTTGTCAGGATTTTTGCAGGAAAACACACAAATTGATGATAACATTGCTTCTTATATAGCTGAAGAATTACAGTTTTCTGACTTGGGAGAAGAGACTTCAAAGGGAATTCAAGTAGCTCTTATTAATGAATTGCCGTTACCGGAAAGTATGAAAGAAAGTATTTTAAATAATAATAATTCTGATATGTATAAGGTGCTGGAGGTGAGTGGTATTTATGATTACATTGCGAAGTCGGTAGCAGTGGTAATCTTAAATGCACTTGTATTTCTTATATTAGTGTTTTTTTGCAAACTCTTATTTTTCTTTTTGGGAAAGGCGGTAAAAGAATTTACAAGTTTGCCGATCATAAAAGGAATAGATAAATTAGGAGGAGGATTATTAGGAGCTATACAAGGGGTTATAGTGATTTGGATATTTTTCTTAATACTTTCTGTATTTAGTGCATCGGAGTGGGCGAAAGAATGTATTTTGCAGATTAACCAGAATTTGCCGCTAAAGTTGTTATATGAGAATAATATACTCCTGGATATTGTGGGAGATTTGACAAAAGTTTTATTTCTGTAAAACTTAAAAAATCAGAAACAGAAAAATATTATTATAGTTTGATGGTAGTTGGATGTCTGGAGATGTTAACAAATTCTACGAAAGACATGCTTTCGCTTTTACTTTTTGAACGCGACTGCCTGAAACCATGTTTCCTTAGTCGTCGTTCGCCAAGTGACGATTTACTTAGAGCTTTTTCACGAGCATCGTTAATAGTAATCCTTGCTGTTTATCGGTTGCTGGGTGAACTGTAATAAAATATTAAAAAAAAATAAAAAAAGTGTTGACATTAATATAATGCTATGATAATATAATCTTCGTTGCGGTGCTGATAAATAATAAAGCAAAGCACAAGAGAACAATGAAAACTAAATGATGATTGAACAACAAAACAACCCTGAAAATT
>CAJOPP010000510.1 GCA_905236365.1 uncultured Lachnospiraceae bacterium | reverse complement strand
TTAAGTGCCGACGTTCACAAATAGCCCTACATTGGACAACATATACCACACTCGGTGACTGTTTACTAGCTAACGAATGAACTGTAACGACGGATAGCCCGATTTTATTTACGCTCAACCAAATCCATATTAATAGCTTCCAGATAATGTACCAATGCTGCTCCTTCAGGCTTAACAAAATATTTCGGATCCAATTCTGCATACTTAAAATTCTTGGCATGCCCTTCTCCAATCCGGTCAACATATTGTTTTAATACGCGAAACGGAAGATAATAGAATTCATTTCTTGCTGTAAAATAAATCAACAGAAAACTAACTCCACCCTGTTTTTCAAATTTCTCCATGAAATTAACTTGATGTTCATGAATATTCTGCATAGGAAAAGTATCGGTATGACATTCCTTTGCATCAAAACAAATTGGGATTCCCTGTACCACTCCAATATAATCCACAGTCGAATCCTTTTCAAAATAAGCAAGCGTGATATGTCTGGATTGCTTATCAATTTCTATGGGAGTAATCGGTGTCGGAATCTTCTGCACCAATGCCAGAGACTTTTCTGCATACAGATCATTTGTCATATTAATAAGTTCTTCAAAGGTGGAACCTCGAAGTCCTCTGGAATTCCATGTTGCCAATGTGTGTACTCCTTTTCTCAAAAATCATATGACTTATTCTTAAACGAAACATTGTCTAAAAACATCATACTTCCTGCTTCAAAATGGTAAATACAATAAGGCAGGATAAACAATGATTACACTCCCTATCTTATGCACCTGCCATATTATCATCAAAAAGCTTCCTTTGTATCTCCTCAAACTGTATCGGCAAGGGAGCACGAAAAACTTTGCCGCAAAGTGCTTGTTGCAAGTCCGGATCGTCTTTTGGAAAGGTAATCTCATAAGCATGCAGTAACTGATATCGTAACCCAAATTCTTTTTTCATAATGGCATTAACACTCTTTCGACCGTATTTTCCATCTCCAATAATTGGATGCCCAACAGAACATAAATGTGCACGGATCTGATGCGTCTTACCGGTTACCAGCTTAACCTTAAGAAGAGTAAAATCCATGTTTTGAAAGAATCCATGTGCAAGCGGTTCGTATCGGGTTTCAATAAATGCCGGCTTATCTATTCCATCTGCATAAGCATCTTCTTTGGAAGAATAGATAACCACCTGATTATGTGCCGCTTTTTTGGTCAAAAAACCTTTGATAGTACTCGCTTTTTCAATTTTACCCAAAACAATCGTTATATAAAACTTATCCAATGTTCTGTCTTTCAACATACGAGAGAGCATCCGAGAGCCATTTAAAGACATTCCTGCCAATAAAATGCCACTTGTATTCCGGTCAAGACGGTTACAAACAGAAGGAACAAACAATGCATCTTTTTCCTTCTTCATCTGATAGTAATCCACAATTCGTTCGTTTATGGAATAATCATCTGCATCTGCCTTTTGAGATAACATTCCTACCGGTTTATTCAAAATTAAAATATCTTCATCCTCATATAAAATATCAATTCCGATTAGAGGATTTTTTCTGTTTGAAGTTGTGAGTGAATGCGGTATAACTTCGGAATTATCTGTTTCCTTTTTCTGTATGACCGGTACTGTTCCGTCTTTACGGAATTTGGCAATTGTCTCATCCGTCATATAAATCTGTATCTGATCGCCACTGCTTAGAATTTCATTTCCGGAAGCTTTTTTCCCATTCCACTTGATATTCTTTTTTCGAAGCATTTTATATATAAAGCTCTGTGGAGCGTTATCCAGGTATTTTCCTAAAAATTTATTAAGGCGTTGTCCTTCATTTGCTGTACTGATCTGTATTTCCTGCATTCTTTTCCCACTTCCTGTCTTGAAACATCCTCCCCTGTGTGCAAAGACAGGGTATTTTTCCAGTCCGGTTTGGTCAGTTCTTTATTACAAAAATAATCTATGTGGCAATAATTTTGCTGCAATAAAGACAACATTCATCGGCAATCCGTAGATTGAAATCTCTTTTCCTTTTTTGGCATCACGAAGTGCTTTTTCCACTACCGGTCGCGGTCTAACTGTTACCAGTCTCTTCAATGGTTTCTGCTTTTTTCCACCATTAGAGATTTCCAAAAACTCTGTATCTACCGGCCCCGGACAGACAGCCGTTACGATAATTCCCTTTTCCTTTACCTCTGCATGCAAAGCTCTGGCAAAATTCAACACAAAAGCCTTGGATGCCGCATATACTGCAAATTCCTTCTGAGGAGTAAATGCCGATGCGGAAGCAAGTAAAAGAATATTACTTTTCTTACTCATAAATGGTAATATCATTCTTGTAAGTGAAACCATTGCAAGATCATTTAATTCTACGATATAAGAAACTTCATCCCGTGTTAGTTCGTCAAATCTGCCTGCTTTACCAATCCCTGCTGCATTGACAAATAATCTGACAGAAGGACTTTCTGATTTTAGCAATTCTTCCAGAAAACAGGAATCCGATTCTTTACAGACGTCTAATGGCAACACTTTTAAAGAAAGGTTCTTCACTTCATCCTGTAAAGCAAGCAGACGTTCTTCTCTTCTGGCAATCACCCATACTTCATCAAGGGTTTTAGTACAACGATCTAATTGTTTTACAAATTCTCTTCCAATACCGGAAGAGGCTCCTGTTATAATTGCAATTTTCTTTCCCATTCGATGTTCCTTTCCTGCATCTGTTCTTTACATCCATCTCCACCCCGGAAGATATTTGTTCTTTATGGTTCCTTTTGAAAGCTTGCCAAATCCCAGTGGATATCCGTTAACACAGATCAGACATATGCCGTCTTGAAAGCTTCCCTGATCAGAATCGTCTACGTCAATCGTCTCACCTTTTAAATATTTAATTACTCTGGCATCGTCAACCGGCAAATTGAATACATTCGGAAATTCTGACATTTTCAAAAACATCGCCAAAGACTGACTTGGCTCAAAACGGTTCTTTTTCATATCTCCCATATAAAGACCGCATCGCAGGATTCGAAGACCTTTTACGAATGGCATTTTCTCCGGAATATAAAATACCCGTTCTTTTTGTACATCAATGCGGGATAATTCGAATGGATAATTCAATGATTGAATGAATTCCTTTGCTTCCTTACTTAATTTTTCTTTTGAAAAAACATATTCGGTAACCGGGGCAACAGAATCACTGCTATCTTTTTTTACCATTGCAACAAAATGTCCCTCCCCTTTGATCCGATGTGGCCATAACCGTCTGCATTTTGTGAGTTCTTCATTTCCGGTAAGTCCCCATTCCGGATGACCCTTATCAAAACCTTCAAATAACGGAAGTTCAACCAAATGCAGAGCCGGGTCCAAAGACAGAAGATATTCTATCGACTGTTCATTTTCTTCTTTGGAAAAAGTACAGGTAGAGTAGATCAATGTTCCTCCCGGTTTTAGCATCGTGACCGCTTCCTTCAAAATGGATCTTTGCAAACCAACAAACAAATCTACACCGTTCTGCTCCCAAGCTTTTACCATATTGTTCTGTTTACGGAACATTCCTTCCCCCGAACACGGTGCATCAATTAAAATTTTATCAAAAAATGCAGGAAACCGCTTTGCTAATTCATTCGGAGGCTCACTGGTCACCAAAGAATTGCCGACGCCAAAGACTTCGATATTCTTGAGCAATGCTTTTGCTCTGGAATTGCTGATATCATTTGTCACCAACAATCCGGTCCCGTTTAACTTTGCTGCCAGTTCCGTTGATTTTCCTCCCGGTGCTGCACAAAGATCCAACACCACATCACCTTCCTCTACGGGAAGCAGACTTGCTGTTGTCATAGCAGAAGGCTCCTGAATATAGTAAAGACCTGCAAAATAAAACGGATGTTTTGCAGGCTTTTCCTTCTTGTCATAATAAAAACCATTCGGACACCATGGTACCGGTTTTAATGCATAAGGAGACATTGTAAGAAAGTCTTCCACTGAAATCTTTGCCGTATTCACCCGAAGCCCCTGATATGCCTCCTGTTCGAAGGAGGCAAGATACTCATCATATTCTGCCCCCAGCATCTCTTTCATTTTCTCTTCAAAAATAATTGGTAATTCCATATTCTTATCCTAACTCAGTTTATTTCATTCAAGAACGACTTGTGCGTTCCTGCTACAGAATGCACATCAGCTCTGCTGACATCTCATTCCGGATATCATTAAATTGTTGTATCAATTCAGTAGGGCTGAACAGATACGCAACAGGCCGTATCCTCTATTCTATACAAGACTCTGTGCCTTATAACCTTCTGAAATAATATCTAACTGTTTTGAAAAGCGCTCTAATTTTTCCAAATCTCCGGTTTGATAAACCTTATAAAATTCATCCTGAATCTTCACTACTTCACGTTTATTGGCAACCTTGAATAGATTCTGAATATTGATCAGAATATCCGATACCAGCATTGCTTTGATCTGGAAAATATTTTGTGCATCCATAATCTCATCCCGAACAGAACCCATTTCCTCATCCAGAGTAATGATTGCATCAGATGCTTTTAAAAGTTTCTCTTTTAGGTGTTCCGGCATATTGCCCTTGTATTTATACTGCAGGGAATGCTCGATTGTCGCCCAGAAATTCATGGCAAGAGTTCTGATCTGAATCTCTGCCTGAATCCTTTTGGTTCCATCGAGGGTATAAACATCATAATAAATGATCATATGATAGCTTCGATAACCGCTGCTTTTCATATTGTTGAGATAATCTTTTTCCTTGATAACCTCCATATCTGTTCGATTATGTATGATCTCAACCACTTTCTCAATATCCTCTACAAACTGACACATAATTCGAATACCTGCCATATCAGAGATACGGTCATCAATTTCTTCAATTGCGATATTTTTTTTCTGCATCTTATCCAAAATACTGGATATCTTTTTTACTCTTCCGGTCACCTGTTCAATCGGCGAATATAATCCTGCATTTCGATATTCCTCAATGATATGATTAAACTTGACGACCAGTTCATCTACCGCCAATCGGTATGGGTCAAGTATTTCTCGCCATAATTGTATTTCCATAGTTCGTCACCCCATTTATATTTCTTTTTTTGTGTTACAAACTCACCTTTTTGAATGTAACATTTTTTATTCATCACCATATACACAATTATTGTTATTTTACCACAAAAAGAAACAAAAAGAAAGAACTACCGTTCATCTATTTTTCGCAAAAAAGGATAAGAATTGACAGCTTCTTCTTTTCTTTCTTCCGTTCGAACATAAATTCCAAAATGTAAATGCACCGGGAAAAGACCACTGGTTCCCTCAGCACCTTCACCGGTATTTCCCATAAAGCCCAGTAACTCACCTGCCTTTATTTCTCTTCCCACACATATTCCTGCTGCATAGGAATCTAAATGTGCATAGTAATAATAAATATTGTTGTCAGAAGTGATTCCAATCCGGTAACCTCCAAGATACAGCCAGCCGACATTGGATATCACACCATCCGTTGCACTCACTATCGGAATCCGACCGGCCCGGTTCTCTGAATCCATTATATCGCATCCCTCATGTTCGCCGTTATTTCTTGCTTCCCCATACGAATCTTCGTAAACAACTTCATTCTTATATGCAAGAGGAACCGGAAAACATTTGATATCTTCCAAGATCATTGTTTCATATTTTGCAGTCATACTCTGGTTTTCCTCCCATTTTCTGCATTGCTTCAGCAAAAAATACCGCATGTCAACAATAAAAAATACTTCTGCCAGTAAAATAAGCAAAATCATACCATATGATTGAAATAAAATCCGCATAAAAACCTCCACATAAACAGTATATGTGAAGGTTCCTATGACAATGTATATTCTATTCTTCGAATGAAATTACGGAATGATGTCAGGAGCAAATAACAAATCAAATCGTGAATCAATACAACTTTGGACATAAAATCGGTTTCATTTTCTACTTACGATTTGCGTTATCCCAAAAATAAACAATAACCGGTGTTCCGACATCAAAATTCTCATATAATGTCTTTGCTAAACTCAAAGGAAGATTGACACACCCGTGAGAACCACTATAATAATAAATACTTCCACCATATGCACTTCTCCAGCCTGCAGCGTCATGCAATCCGATTCCTCCATTAAAGGGCATCCAGTACGTAACCGGTGATTCATATTCATATTCATAGGTTGTTTGCGTTTCTGTTATTTTTTTCCCTTTTTTCCCTTTTTTGGTTATTGTTTTTGTAACAGGTTTCTTTTCCCCTCTCAACACAGTAGGACTCATCTTGTTCTGAATGACAAATAAACCAATAGACGTTCCATGTCCTTGCGACTCATTACCGGAAACACAATCTCCTTCTGCTACTTTAGATCCATTTTTATAGGCAACTACCTTTTGTTCCGAAAGATTGACTTCAATATAGGTGTCTCCAATATCATTTTCTCCCTGTAATGTGCATCCCTTTGAATTAAACACAGCATTTACAGTAGTTGGTTTTTGGGCACTTAAGGCTTTGCATAGTGCTTCTACCGTTTCCTCCTGATTCATTTCATAACCAAACGCAATTCCGTGAACCTTCACCTGTTTTCCATCAAAAGAAGTTGTAAAACTTCGATCTGTTTCAACTGTATTATATTGCTCTGCAAGAGCAGCTACATATTTCTCTACCAATTTCCTGGAAACTACATAATTATCTTCCTTCTTGACCAACACTTCATCAAATAGCTCAGCTTGCGGTTCCAGAATCAGGTCATCTAACTGTAATTTTATTTCATTTTTAGCATAATCTGTTTTGGTATTCAGTTCTTCTTGCAAGGTCTCATCAGTATCATATACTTTTGGTAACTCATAACAGCCGGCTTCCAATAATTGTAATTCAGGCTGTACAGCGGAAAGACTTTGTTTTACCATTTTCTTAAAGGTGCCGGTCAGCATTTTATTCCCCATGACCTCTTTTACAATGGTAAATTGTCCATCTTTGATTCCCACATAAGCATCCTGAGGTACAATCATTTTATTCTTCTTTAATATCTTTAAAGAATCAAAAAATTCTGCAAGTTCATTTTCGTTCCAATTTACATCTGCAGCGATTATAAAATCATGATCAGATTGAAACATGTTGATAAACCATGCATATACATTTTGCTTTGCAAAACAACAGCTGACATCCTCCTGAAGTTCAATCTGCATAGAGATATCTTTGCCGCTGATTTCAATCTGTTCTCCATCTATTGTATCCAATGTCAACGAATAATTCTGATAAAAATCTGCAATTGTCTGTCTTGCTGTATCTTTATTTAAACCGGAAACAACAATTCCATTGACTGTTGTGTTCTGATAAAAGTGTCCTGAATAATAAATAAATCCCGTAGCATACACGATCACAAGTAAAGCTGCTACCACACCGATTCCGATTTTCAGACCTTTTTTTCCGGTTGTCTTTGGCTGGTGAAAAGATGTTTCCTTCTTTGGCTTAGTTATCACCTCTGTGGTCGCCAATGCTTCTGTATCAGACTTTATCTGATTTGAAACTGATTGATGATCCTTCTCTTTTTGAATAAAATCCGTTTCTTTCTCACTGTTCTGTTGTTTTTGTGATGTCTTCTTCTCACTATCCGGTTGATCAAGTGCAGTTCTTTCCTCGTTGTCCTGTTGCTTTTGTGATGCCTTCTTCTCACTATCCGGTTGATCAAGTGCAGGTCTTTCCTCGTTGTCCTGTTGCTTTTGTGATGCCTTCTTCTCACTATCCGGTTGATCAAGTGCAGGTCTTTCCTCGTTGTTCTGTTGCTTTTGTGATGCCTTCTTCTCACTATCCGGTTGATCAAGTGCAGGTTTTTCTTTGCTGTTCTGTTGTTTTTGTTTGTCTTTTTCAGCGCTATCCGGCTGATCAAGTGCAGGTTTTTCTTTACTGTTCTTACGGTTCTGTGTTACGTTCTCTC
>CAJOPP010000509.1 GCA_905236365.1 uncultured Lachnospiraceae bacterium | reverse complement strand
TGCTATATTGTATGTGCAACTTGACGAATATACTTTGTGAAGCATAGTTTTGACCCCGACATCATGACATTGCGAGTGAACTGTAACGAATTGTTACAACAGTAATGAATTTTCTTAAAAAATATATTGACAGAATGCCACACTTTGATTAGGATAGAGAAGTATGTTTACATTGTCCGTGTCCGGTTTTAATGTAAAACCATAAAAATAAACAATTATAAGATAATGGAGGTGTCTGATTTGGCTAATATCAAATCTGCTAAGAAAAGAATCAAAGTAATCGAGACAAAAACTTTAAGAAACAAAATGGTAAAATCTAAATTAAAGACTATCATCAAGAAGTTTGAAGCTGCCGTAGCTTCTGGTGATAAGGCTGCTGCCGAAGCACAGTTGAAGGTTTGCACTTCAGAACTTAGCAAAGCTGCTTCTAAGGGAATTTTGCATAAGAATACTGCTTCTAGAAAGATTTCTCGTTTAGCTGCTGCTGTCAACAAAATGGCATAATAGCTACGAACAGTTATAAAAAAGAAAAAGGACTGCTTAACCCACAGTCCTTTTTCTTTTTACATTTTTTAAGAAAATTCCAATACAACAAATGTATCAGTATGAAACATACTTATGCATGACCATAATTTCCGCTAAATTCTACAATCAGTAATTCAACCCCCACCGTATCTGAAATTCTTCCTGTTTTTATTTCCGCATCCGTCCTCTGGCATTTTTCCAGCATTTCTTTCAAGGTTTGAAAAGTATACTTTCCGGCCTGTGAAGCATATTTTTTGACACTAAATGGTGGAATCTTACATATGGATGCAATCTCCTTATTCTCTTTTCCCTCTGAAGACAATGCAGAAATCTGCATCAGAATATGAAAATGTCTGGTAAGCATAAACAATACCCTGATTGCCGGTTCTTTTAATGCCAGCAGATCATGATATAGCAGAAGTGCTTTGTCCTGATTGTGACTTCCAATCGCATCTAACATATCAAACATCTTATCCGTTGCCTGATTGACACAGATTTCTTTTACATCATCAACGGAGATTTGATCCCGTTCATAACAATAACAAAACAATTTCTCCAGTTCATTTTTTAGTAATAACATATCTGTTCCCATGTGTTCTATCAAATAAAAAATACACGGATCCTCCATCTTTTTCTTCTCTGCTTTACATAAACTTTTCACCCAGGCTAAGAGCATTTTATCATCCGGTTTGTTCATTTCAGATACATAGCCATTTTTTCCGATCCATTTATACAAACGATTACGTTTGTCAATTTCCTTTTCTACAAAAATCATATGTGTTGATTCCGGGAATGCCTCTAATCGCTTTTCTATTCCTTCCGGTGTCTTTTTGAAAAGACCTGTATTTTCCATTACAATGACTCTGTTATCTGCAAAAAAAGGTAACGTTTCCCCTAAATCAAGAATATCTTGTATCTTTACATCATTTCCTTCGAAGTAATTCAAATTCATATTATCATCCGGATTCACCATTGCTTCTACCAATTTATTTCTGTACTGACGTTTCAAATAATCCTCTTCACCCGACAACAGATAAAATTGTTTTATTTCATTTTTCTCAATATCTTTCTTAATATTATTCATATCCTTATTTCTCCCACAATGTAATGGCATGTGCTACTTTGCAGCACCCTCCAGGTCATCAAATACATTCCATAAATGCTTCGCATTGGATCACCTCTTCAAAAAAGGATGGATTCGGTAGCCTGTTCCATCTGTCTCTATGGTAATCGCCCCACTGTCCTTTGTCAAATAAACTTTGTCACAATATTGTTCTAATCTGGATAATACCTCTGGTGCCGGATGTCCATACCGGTTATTCTCTCCTACCGAAACACATGAAACTGAAGGGGATAATTTTCGCAGAAAATCTTCAGATGAGGCTGTCTTTGAGCCGTGATGCGGAACTTTTAGCAATTCCAGCGTGGTATCTTTTTGTTTCGCCATATATTTCATAACGTTTTCTTCAATCGTTCCATCAATATCTCCTGTCAAAAGCAGATCAAACTTCCGATAAGTAACCAGCATAACAATACTGCCCTGATTCCTATCCATATATGTTCTCTGTTCCGGATTAAGGCACTGAAAACGCACCCCATCTATTTCCAAACTATCTCCCTTTTTTATAAAATATACATGACAGCCTTTTTCTCTCGCCCTATCTGCTAAGTCATCATAGACTTTGTCCGGATTTGCAATCGCCGGCAAGACCATATTTTTAATCTTCATGCTGTCATCTTCCAACAACTCTGCAATTCCACTATAATGATCGCTGTCACAATGTGAGATAAAGACATAGTCAAGAACATCCCCACCATAATATCGAATCCCATTCTTTAAAATATAGGTTCCAACATTCTGCTTAGAAATACTTCCTCCATCCATTAAAATATTCGTTCTATATGGAGTCTGAATAAAGATTCCATCCCCCTGACCTACATCAAACACACAAATTCGAAAAGGTCCCGGCAATAAAAAAAACAAAAATTCTCCGATCATCATAAGAACTGATAGGCGAAGAACTCCCCCTTTCTTACGATATCCTGCCAATAAAAAAAGAAGCAAACTACCATAATACATCATCATCCAGATAAAAGATGGTCTTCCGGTACAAAACGTGTGAAACGGAAGTTCTTCGCTTATATTGCATACTTTTTCATAGAACCAGAAGATAATCTCCGCAAATCTTGCAAGCAATACGCCACCATTCAGCAAGAAACTCCCCAGAATCCCACATGTGATCAGAAAGAATAAAAGCAGACTCATAAGCGGAACAACAATAATATTTAAGAAAATACCATATACAGGAACTTCATAAAAATAATATAACAAAACCGGAAGCAGTACCATCTGTACACTGAGGCTGACCATTAATCCATCCAGACATTTAGGAACCTTTTTTAATATCTGCTTCCACACCGGTTCCACCACCGCAATTCCAAGAACCGCACCAAAAGAGAGCAAAAAGCTCACCTGCGTAATCTGATACGGATTGTTCACAAGCATAATAAGCAATGCCGCTGCAATTGCCGTCAGCATATCATATTTTCTTCCGTAAAGATCTGCCCCAATCGACACTACCAACATCACAATCGCCCGAAATGCAGAACCAGATAATCCAGTCATAATTCCATAACAGACAATAAATGTTATCCCTATTACGGCTGCAACGGGATAACTTCCAAAACTTTTCCTGACCAATTGATAAAACAGACCACCAATCATTGCAATATGCAGACCCGAAATTGCTATGAGATGTGCGATTCCATTTCTCTGATATAGCTGCTTGATGTCTGTATCTAAAGATTTCTTATCACCTAAGACCATAGCCTTCGCAATAGACGCATCTTGCATAGTAAATAATGTATCATACACCTTACTTAAATGCAATCGCAATCGATAAAGTGACTCCCTTACAGGAATCACCGGCTCTGTATTTTCCCGGATCACTGTCTTTTTTAAAAAAAGAAAAACACCCTTCCCATACCGATAATCCTGATCATCATAGCCACCAGGATTGGTTGCTCTGGAAAATGGCTTTCCTATTCCAGTTCCTATCACCCGGCTTCCAAGCACCAGTCTCTGTTTCTCTTCCAAATCGATACGAATATTGATATGTTGCCGTTTGTGATCCAGTTCTTTTACTTGTATAATATAATAATCACCTTTCTCAGAAGGCTCAAGTTCTACTACCGTTCCTACAAACAGAACTTCTTCTCCCTCTTTTTCCTGACAATACAGAATCTTATTTTGGGTAGAAGTCATACAAACTGCTCCGAATAAAAAGAAAAGAATTCCTATCAACAGAATCTTTCGATACTCTTTCCATTCATGAAGTTTCACTACCCGATTCCTCACTCTTGGCCAAACCGTCTTATCACCAATCCGTCTGACTTGAGTGAATCCATAAATCATGATTGGAATGCATACCATTCCCGATATTATGATGCCCAACATGCCTATTGGCAATATCCTGCTTACTACCTCTCCAAGTATGAACAAGCTTACCCAATACAGCATAGGTCTCTTCAATTATTCTTCGATATCCTCCTGTTCAATCAAATCCAGATTTCTTTCAAAAATACCATCGAACGGCATCGTTTCCCTAAAAAAGGACTGTTTCTCTCCCTCATTCAAAAATTGAACTTTTGAGATTGTCGGCAATTCTACTAATGAATTCACAACAGAATAGACTATCATATCATTCTTAAGCGGATTCTCTGTGTCATAAAATTCATCGCTTAAATCCACATAGCAGATTCCATCCTTTACAGAAATGTTCTGTATTGATGTTTCCGGCGACAATGTCGCAACAAATCCTTTTCGTTGTGGTCCATCAATCAGAGATTCCACCACGATTCTTGCTAAAGACGTATTATTTGAAATCTCTATTGTCTTTCGATATTCTTTCAGATTGTCGCCGTTTTCGTTTGCAAAGTATAATACAATTGTACCCGACTGCTTATATCCACTATCTTTTCCAAATGACATTACAAAGGAATCCTGATCAAAACTCTCAACAACGGTTGCTGTCTCCTCGTTGGTACTTGCAATATCCGTCAAAGAAAGAGCGATTGAACTCACGCCTTCAATCTGTAATAAGGTCTTTACAATGCCAGCCTTAAAAAACAAAATGGCATCGGTATCCACTTTATCATATGCAACTTGAAACGATAATCCCAATCGTTCTCTTCGTTCATCTAAATTATTCGAAAGATAAGTTATCCCATCCGGAATTGGTGATTGATATTCTTCCGTTGCGGTGATTCCCGCTAAATCGTTCAGCACCATTTCCACATTTTCTTCAATTTTTTTCTTTTCTAATGTATATGGCTCTGTCACAAGACCAGTCCGATCCGGATTCACCAAATACAAATATATCTGATTTTCCTTTAATTGGGGATCCTCTATATTAGATTCTTCTTTTTTACCACACGCTGTAAAAAAAATAATACAAAATAAAAGGAAAAATACTTTACTTTTTTTCATTCTTTCACCTTCCACAGTCACTCTAACGAACTACTCTATCATATAGCACGTTTTCTATTCCTATGACCGACTATGTTCCAATTCGTCAACTTACATATTTGAGAGGAATTCGCACGGTAAATGTAGTTCCTACCCCTAATTCCGAATATAGCTTAATCGCTCCTTTATGCATCAAAATTGCATTTCTGGTAATAGCAAGACCAAGACCAGTACCTCCCGTTTCTCGGCTTCTGGCTTTATCCACCCGATAAAAACGTTCAAACACCTGTGCCTGACATTCTTCCGGTATTCCAACACCATTATCCTGAATCTTGATATAAAAAAATTTGTGATCTGCATTCAGGGAGACATGAACATTGCCACCATCATTATTATACTTTACTGCATTCTCAATCAGATTGGAAAGTGCAAGGGATATCTTCACCTCATCCACTTCACCAATAACCTCACGAAAGCTCTCAAATACTACTTCTATATTCCGTTTGGCAGCTAGTGGTTTGATTCGCTTAAGCAGTAATTCCAATAATGCATTGATATTAACAGGTTTCACATTCATCTCTGCTACCTTTTTATCCATCTTGACCAGTGTCAGCAGATCGTTAATGATCTTGCTCTCACGATCGATTTCTTCTACCATATCCGTCATAAATTCCCGATACATCTCATTCGGCACTTCTTCCTGCATCAGCAAAGAATCCGCTAATACCTTCATGGAAGTAATCGGTGTCTTTAATTCATGAGAGACATTTGACACAAATTCCTGTCTGGAATCTTCTAACATCTGCATTTTTTCAAGCAATACATTAAAGGAATCTGTCAATTGTTTAATCTCATTGTATCTGCTGCGAACATTCAGACTCTCTAAATGGCCCTCATTCAATTGCATAATCTGAATATTTAACTGTTTAAAATCATGTACACTGATCTTACAGATGATAAAAGCTGCCAAAATGGCAAGCAAAGAAAACAGAACCGTCAGAACATTCGCCTGATTAGCAATATAATTGTTGGTATCTTCAATATCTTTCAAAGAAACGGTAGCAATAATAACTCCATTTGCTACTTTTTCTGCATTTATGATCGGCATTATAATTTCGGCATAATCACTAACCATCCGAATATTCTTATCCTTTTCTCCATGCATGATTCGTATCACTTCATCATACAGCATATAATTATCCTGATCGATGGTATAAGTATCCTTAATGATCTTATACTTAGAATCAATGACCAGAATTCTTCCTTCCCATATATTTGCAAGCTGGTCAATCTCGACATTCAGGTTATTCTGAGCAGATCCAATCGTAAATTGATTCACCAGAATCTGATTTGCCAGAATATTACACTGATTCTGTACCAACTGTAACTTCTCCTGTATCGTCTTATTGTTATAAGATTGTTTTAACAATGTTTGAAACAACAGCATCACAAATAACGATAACAGGAAAAAAGAAAAAAAGATAATCACTTTCAAGCTTCGAAATGGATTTGTTTTAAACTTATTTCTTAAAATAGTAACCCACTCCCCACTTGGTCTGAATATATTTCGGTTCTCCAGGATTTGTTTCAATCTTTTCCCTGAGTCTTCTAACATGAACATCTACTGTCCGGCCATCTCCCAATACATCATTTCCCCAGACTTTTTTTAGAAGATCGTCTCTGGAATACACCTTATTGGGATGAAACAGCAGCAATGTTAAAATGTTAAATTCTTTTGCCGTTAAATTGATCTCTTTTCCTGCAATCGAAACTCTCCGGCTTTCCAACTCAATCGTCATATCCCCTTCTACCAACCGCTCCGGCTTTGACGCCGCATGCTCTTTTTTCTGATTTCGGCGAATAATGGCTTTAATCCTTGCCTTCACTTCTAAAATGTTAAATGGCTTTGTAATATAATCATCTGCACCATATTCCAACCCCAGAATCTTATCCATATCATCGTCTTTGGCAGTCAGCATAATTATGGGAACATCTGAAAATTCCCGAATGGCCTGACAAACTTCAAATCCTGATAAACCTGGTAACATAACATCTAACAAAATAATATCAAACTCATTATTCTTTGCCAATTCCAGAGCTTCTTCCCCGTCATAAGCCGGTGTCACAGACATCTCATCCTGTTCCAAAGAGAATTTTATTCCTTTTACAATCAATTTTTCATCATCTACTACCAATACCTTTTTCATGCAAATCCTCCTCCACCTTTAATCTTCTATATTGAATCTGTCATATCTGATCTGATATAAGCAATCTACCATATCTGATCCGTTTCCAATCAATCCCTCTTTTTTTACATCTATTGACTTTATTTTTTCATTATGAACGGCATTGATTTCAAAATATGCATCCTGATGAACAATACCGCTCATAAGCATGTGATTCCTATACTTTTATCCGATTTTTAATTTTGTTGAACACCCCTTCTTTGATTCCCTGTATCTCCATAAGCCCATCAATTGACGAAAATGCACCATGTTCCTCTCTGTACTGAAGAATCATATCCGCCTTTGCCTCCCCAATACCGGGTAACGTCATCAAATCTTCCTTAGACGCAGTATTGATATTGATCAGACCATCTGTTTCAGCTTCCTGTCCTTCCTGGATTGCCTCCTCCTTGGAAGGAACATAAATCGTCTGCCCGTCACTCATATGTTCTGCCTGGTTCAATGCCTCTGCTCTACCTTCATCTAACACGCCACCAGCCATTGCCAATGCATCACAAATTCTGGAATCTGTCGTCAGCTGATATACGCCCGGATGTTCTAATGAATAATGAACTAAGCTATTTTACTGTTCATCATTCCCCATACAAAACAAGCAAGTTCCCTTGCACCAGCTGCGGAAGAAACGTT
>CAJOPP010000508.1 GCA_905236365.1 uncultured Lachnospiraceae bacterium | reverse complement strand
TGAAACCAGGGACATTTTTTCGCTTCTCGCCCCATTATATGAATACGTTGTACCAAACTGAACAGGTATTCAATGTCGCCTGCCGTATTCAGTTATATATCAAAACCACCGGCTTTGCCGATGGTTTTGATTATTTATATCCAATCATTATAATAACTGAATTTAAAATTAGCTCAATCTTTTTTACAGGAAGAAATTAATTATTGCAGCAATTAACGCTATAATCAACAATATCAACATATGATTAGGCTCTCCTACATACGGCTAAGTTGAAAAGCACAGCGTCCCATCGAAATCTACTGCGATTATCTGACTTTTATCCATAATAATTTCTCCTCAGGATATTTCAACATGCTATATCTACAATAATTGCTGCATGATTTGTTATATTTTCATCCATCGGGTAAGTGTCAATCTCAATATTAGTAACTTTTCCGGCAAGTGAAGGCGACGCTATTGCATAATCCAATCTTCCGCCAAATTGAGACTCCGTAGGTGTATCGGCATCGTTTCCGGCAGCAACCCATAAGTCGACTGCGCCTTCATCTACTAACTGATCCACCATTTTTTTATTTCCGTATGTCGGATCATTGGCATTTAGATCTCCTATAAGAAGCAGATCATTACCGAGATTTCTCTTAACAAAATCACCCATGTATTTTAAAAATTTCTCATCAGATTCGCATGGAAAATGACTTCCACAGATGAGCAGATCATCATCCTTACAAATTACGCTTCGGTTCTCTCGATAATTTCCGGGAGAACCAATATATGTAGGTTTCCTATTTTTGTAAAAAGTAATCGTAAGGGAGTAATTGCCTCTTTCCGGCAGGCTTTCTTCTATGTATGAATACCCCATATCCTTCAGATCGCCGATAAAGTCAATATTCTCATAACTGCTGACCAGCATCTCCTGCATGATAAGGATATCCGGTTTCTTTTTTAAGATGTATTTTTTCAACTCATTCCACGTCCGGGTTTTGTCCACCTGCTTTGCCCAGTATCTCCAGTCTATATGGTACCTTCTATCTCTGTTATTAAAATACCTGTGACTCATCAAATGCCCGGTCTTTCCCCCAAAATCATTGACATTTATAGCCATGATCCTTTTTGTTATTTTTTTCATCGTTTTCAATCTCCTTTTCTTCTACATAATTCTTTATAAATTCTTTTAAAATTGTTGCCGGCATCTTCTTCTCCGCTTTACATAGTGTCTTGAACCTGAAATACAGACTTTCCCTGATGGTAAATGTAATCTGTATGTTCTTATTCTTGTCGTATTTCACTCTTTGCCTCCTCAAGAATCTCTGTATCCACAAGTCTTATTGCTTCCTCTATATTTACCTCGCCTATCAACAAGAAAAATATTGGTGCACTTAAACTATCAAGCAAATACGGTAACGCGGCTGTTATAAAATCTTCTGTTTGCAGAGCGTCCAATTCAAAGTGCGAATAAGGAATCGCCATTATAGTGGTTATATCTTGGCAAACGTCCTCTGTAACACAGAAGCGGGGAGTGAGCAAATGCTCCGAACTGTAAAGAGCCCCATCCATTCCATCCTTCACACGTGGCCAAACCTTTGCATTTAGGTAGTTCATTAATCTGTATAGCTCGGATAAATGCTTTGATTCCTTACACCATTTTGCGCCTATCTCTGAGTAGTAAACCCTCGCCTCCATGCAATCCTCATAGAAATAGATACTACCTTCTGTAAAACGTCCCGGACATCGGTCACAGTTTTTAAAAGCCATTGTGATATGAGGAGCATCTTCTTCCCAGTATTTTTCGAAATACATGTTATGCGTTTTCAGATACCTCGTAATCTCGGACATTACATTAAATGCCTGGCTCATCTTCCGTAGTCGTTTTCTTTTTTCTTTTTGGCTCTCCTTGAATTCTATTAATGAATGAGTTTTTATTTCACCTGAAAGAATCTTCTTTTCTGTTTTTATTAAAATTTCGTCAATTTCTTTTTTTCGTTCATTCTGCATATCTGCACTCCTTTTCGTGCTATGTGAGCATTCTATTACAAGTACTTGTTTATAAAACCATTCAAATCGATGATTTCACTTTTTCTCATGACAGCCATTCTATAACATTAAACGTTCCGTCACTGTTGTATAACGACTGTTTGTATAATTCACGAAGCTGCTTATACTCTCTTACAGTTGTATTAAACATTTTCTTCCAATCACCGGCTTCTTTTATGATATCTTCCAACTCACTCACCATCTTCGGAGGTAACTCCGGGACTTCGCTATGCTTCATCATCTTTCTCAGATAAGTAGGTATCCATTTGGTATAAGGGTTCATCATTCTTGAAACATTTTGAAAACCTCTTATTCTCCAATCGGAATCCATTGGCGTACGTTCGGTAAGATAATCCATCAGTGCCATTGATGCATCCTGTACTTTTGGAATGCATCAAAAGCATGTTCAATGCATTCCTCATAACGCCCTATGAGTTTTGTAATATCTTCTATTGTTAGCGCGTCTGCCTTCATATGGTCGGTTCTCCTTTTCTTACTCTGACAGTATTGTACCAGCATTCCCTGTTTATAGATGTGAACAAATCAACTACTTCAAGTAAAAAAGAGAGCCGACTGGCTCTCTAGAATTTCTTTTTTATTTCTGCTATTATAGGATAGTGATCGGAAAGATCTTTTTTGTTTTCTTCAACATAAACGTTTTCTATTTCATATCTTATTAGCACTGAATCTTTTATTAAACAATGATCTATTGACGATTTTGTTACATGATCTGTAATAACGCCTCCGCAAATATCCGTGTAACCATATTCATTTATCAACTTTCGATACTGTTGTCGTTCATATTCTCTTCCTGCATCCCATCTATCCCCTATTACGTAATCTCCTGAGTTAAAGTCTCCTAAAATCAAATCTGGTCTATCAGAC
>CAJOPP010000507.1 GCA_905236365.1 uncultured Lachnospiraceae bacterium | reverse complement strand
TGGCTAGTCAAGGGACAACGCCCCTACACAACTTTGGCGAACGCTCCCACATCGTCGTAGACAACCTGATGCCTTATTCTATCCCTTCACTATGAACTATTCTCCACCCTTTCCCCTGCTGGCAATGCTGCCACGCCCTAGCACAAATCGCCCGCCCTAACGGTCAATGTCATTAAGTTAAGGCTTTTTGACACCAAAAACCACTCCATAGAAGTTTTCTGAAAACTGTTGGAGTGGTTTTTTTGTTGACTAAATTATCTAATCCTCCAAAATACAGTGGTCTGCCTGCACATATTACACATAGAGGCTCTTCCGTATAGGAGCAGATTGGATATGGCACTTCATGCTGAAAATTAGGCCATTCATACTATGCGTTTAAGTTTTTTCTGTTTTGTTCGATATATATATGGGATGTAGTTACAGACAATGGATTGAAAGAACATTAAGCACACGAATGTCATACAAGGGAGGATAACAGATTATGGTCACGCAGGACATCCGAGTATTGCACAACAGCAACCTTCTTTGTTGGGTGGATACGTTGCGTAATACGCAAAATAGCAATTATAAAACGAAAGTTTCCTTCAAAAATGTTATGTCAGAACTACAAGCTACTATTGACTTCCCAAAGGAAATGGATAGCGATGCTTACAAAAAGTCGCTGGAAGAAAAATTCGGCATTCGAGTTACTGAAAAATATTTCAATAAAGACCAAGCAAGCATGGATAGACTTGGAGGTAGCATGAACGGCAACGATGTTGTGATTGCACCTAACATCTTGGAGCAGATGGTAAACAATAAAGAAAAAGCCGTATATTACGAAGCTAAAATACAGTATTATTTCGATAATATTCCAAAATGGAAGGGTGAATTTGCGGCTATGGGCCTCTCCTATGAGCCGTGCGGCGTAGCCATCCATGAGGACGGCACAGTTTATTACATTGGCGGTTGTACAGAAACGCCAGAGAGAAAAGCAAAGATTGCAGCAGCACAAAAGGCTAAAGAGGAGCAGAAAATCAAGCATTTGCAAGAACAGAGAGATTATAATAAATGGCTATTTGAGCACAAACGTATAATCGCTAAAATTGCTTCAGACGATGCTGCATTGGACATGATAGTGGCTAATGATATGATGGTACCTTTTCCGATTCTTTAACAAAATCAAATATAACGAACACCACCCGAAAGAGTGGTGTTTTTATGTGGGTAAAAAAGTAATGCTTCCGAATTCCTATCATTCTCCTTATCCCGTTCCAAATGACATCTGTACACTAAAATGGCTAAAATGGCTAAAATATCCATAACAGACCTTCCACCCTTTACTTAGACTAATTTTACGCTCATTCATTCATAAAAAAGACGTACTCGATTCCGACAAAAAAATTCAAAATGTGATATGGTCACTAAAATTAAGAAATTTGATTCATAACATTAAACTTAAATTCCCTATTAGATGTTGTCACTACATCTGTTGAGATGCGTGTTTCTTGATATCATATTGAGGGTGCAGAGCATCGCCAATCCGTGTGAGATATATTGGACATTTTATTCCGAATCTTTTATAAAAAAGATTTGCTGTAGATTGTGGCTCACATGTATTAACCTGCGTTCTGTAAACTAAGCACTTTTGATTTCCAAGCGACATAAACAGCTCTTCGCGGTTATCGTGGTATTGCTTTATGGTATTCATGATGCGAATGTTGATTGTAGCCGCGATCATGGACAATATGAGATGTCCGTATAAGGCTTGTTCGCTGTGAATCCTAAGTGGAGTGAGTTTGGACGATCCCTTGCTCAAATCGAAATATTGCTCTATTGTCTGGCGTATGTAGTAGAGCGGAAGGATTTCGGACGCTTCATACTTCTTTGAAGATACTATGACAAAAATCCCAGCATTTTCCAGTGTCTTTTGAAATTGCTCATCGCTAAGTTTCTTGTCGGATAATCGCCTGACTGCTTTGTGCGCCTCATCCGATGCCCGATCAACATCATAACCGAGATACGCAAAAGCTTGGTGCTTGTGATTTCCTAGTTCGCAATTCACCCGAACGATGTATACGGCCCTGTTGTTGTATCGCACTAGGTTTTCTTGCGCCATGAGGTTACCACGAGCCTCGGACAGAATCTTGTTATACAGAATCCGGTTGCGTTCTGGGAGACGGGTAATGAAGTCAATCTTGGCATCATAAAGTGCATCAATATTGTCACTGGTGAAATATCCTGCATCCAACAGCACGAAATCAGCTGCGATATCATGCACCCCGAGATCGTTCAATGTCCTTGTTATTGTCGAGACATCATTTACATTTCCGGGAGTGATGCGAAACATCAGGGGGTATCCTGAATCACGTTGAACAACGGTGGTCATCCGTGCTTCTCTTGATATTTTGCCATTGTGGCTGCTGATTGCCGTCAGCGGGAAATGTATGCTGTTCGGCATTCC
>CAJOPP010000506.1 GCA_905236365.1 uncultured Lachnospiraceae bacterium | reverse complement strand
GTTGTTCAGCCGCAGAGTATTATTCATTCTATGGTTGAATTTGAAGATGGTGCTGTTATGGCACAGTTAGGAACACCGGATATGCGTATCCCAATTCAGTATGCACTATATTATCCAAAACGTGTTGCTATGAATGGTAAACGGTTAAATTTTGCAGAATTAACACAAATTACATTCCAAAAACCGGATTTAGACACATTTTTAGGTTTAAAATATGCATATGAAGCGATTCAAACGGGAGGAAGTATGCCGACTGTGTTGAATGCGGCAAATGAGTTGGCGGTTGCAAAATTTTTGCATAAGAAAATTCGTTTTCTGGATATCTATGAAATGATAAGACTTTGTATGGATCATCACAAAGTGATTGATAATCCTACAGTAGAAGAGATTTTACAGACAGAACAATGGGTATATGAGACAATTGAAAGCAGGTGGAAGTCGTGAGCACAATTATAAATGTAATCATTGCACTTTTTGTATTTGGATTGATTATTGCATTTCATGAGTTTGGACACTTTATATTTGCAAAGAAAAATGGAATTTATGTTAATGAGTTTGCGGTTGGAATGGGTCCTACTTTATTTTCTTTTCAGAAGAAAGAGACAAAGTATTCTTTGAAATTGATTCCTATGGGTGGATTTTGTGCAATGCTTGGGGAAGATGAAGATGTGGAAGATGAACATTCTTTCAGTGCCAAGTCAGTTTTGGCAAGATTGTCGGTTGTGTTAGCCGGTCCCCTTTTTAATTTTATTTTAGCATTTCTGTTAGCGGTTATACTGATTGCAGTTGCAGGCTTTGATGTTCCGGAAATTGCACAATTCTCGGATTCCAGTCCGGCAAAGGAAGCAGGGGTAGAAGTTGGAGATATTATAGTTGGGTATAATGGCACCCGGGTATATAAGTTTCAAGAGATTTTGTTATTTAACCAGTTGAATCAGACCGGTAATGATATCACTCTGACTGTCAATCGAAATGGCGAAGAGTTTGATTATACATTTACACCGGAAAAGACAGAAAACGGCTATCTCATGGGAATTTATGGTGGTGGAAGAGTAAAAAGCAGTGCATCGGGTGTTGTAAAAAATGCTTTTTTGGAAATGCGCTATCAGATTAAATCCGTATTCTTAGGGTTGAGTTATTTGATTGGAGGAAAGCTTGGTTTTAAGAATATGTCAGGTCCGGTGGGAATCGTTTCTATGATGAGTGACACAATTGATGAGGCAAAAGGAAGTGCCAATGGGGATGTATCTCTTGCTATCATCAATGTGCTCTTGAGTCTTCTAAGCTTTTCAATTATGCTGAGTGCGAATCTTGGTGTTATGAATTTGATACCGATTCCTGCACTAGATGGTGGAAGAACGTTATTTCTTTTGATTGAAGGTATCTTTAAAAGAAAGATTCCGACCGAGAAAGAAGCGTTTGTGAATATGGTTGGATTTGCACTTTTGATCGGATTGATGATCGTGGTAATGTATCAGGATATACTTAAGATTATTTATTAATAGAGATTGTGATATGAAGAATGCCGTAGGGTAGGAGATACTCTACGGTTGTTTACAGTAAAAACCTTGTGGATGATAGATTCGAATTTTAACTGAGGTGATTTGAAAATAGGGACTTATTACATTGCTAATTTTGTGATTATTAAGGTTTGTGGTACTTGGGAGGTAAAGTTGTGCGAGAACATACAAAGAAGATTCAGATTGGAAATAAAGTAATTGGTGGAGGCAGCCCGATTTTGATCCAGTCAATGACTAATACAAAGACGGAAGATGTAGACGCTACAGTAGAACAGATTCTAAAATTGGAGAAAGCTGGATGTGATATTATTCGTGCTACTGCAAACAATGAGGAGGCTGCAAAAGCATTTGGACAGATCAAAAAGAGGATTCATATTCCGATTGTTGCAGATATTCATTTTAACTACCGGCTTGCAATTATGGCAATGGAGAATGGTGCAGATAAGATACGGATCAATCCGGGAAATATTGGAGGCAAAGACCGGATTAAGGAGGTTGTTGAAGCTGCAAAGGCCTATCATGTACCAATTCGTGTAGGTGTGAATAGTGGTTCCTTAGAAAAAGAATTGGTAGAAAAGTATCATGGAGTTACAGCGGAAGGACTTGTTGAAAGTGCACTTGATAAAGTACATTTATTAGAAGAGTTCGGATTTGAGGACATCGTGATCAGTATCAAATCTTCTGATGTGCTGATGTGTGTAAAAGCACATGAATTGATCGCTGAGCAGACCAATTATCCATTGCATGTAGGAATTACAGAAGCCGGTACAATCACAAGAGGCAATATCAAGTCTGCAGTTGGTTTAGGAATTATTCTGAATCAGGGAATCGGGGATACAATTCGTGTTTCGTTGACAGGAGATCCTGTGAATGAAGTCGTATCTGCAAAACTGATTCTAAAGACGTTAGGACTTCGTTCCGGTGGTATTGAAGTGGTATCCTGTCCGACTTGTGGGAGAACATCCATTGACCTGATCGGGTTGGCGAATAAAGTGGAAAATCTGGCAGCAGATTATGAACATCTAAATATAAAGTTGGCGGTAATGGGATGTGTGGTAAATGGTCCGGGAGAGGCAAAAGAAGCGGATCTTGGAATTGCAGGAGGAAACGGTGAAGGCCTTCTGATAAAAAAAGGAGAGATTATCAAAAAAGTACCAGAGGATCAACTTTTAACAGTACTTGAGGAAGAACTTAAAAACTGGGAAAAATAATGGGAAAATATAAGTAAGTCAATCAACGAAATGGATTTAGCTGATTGGCTTGTTTTATCTTCCTGGAGGATTGAAGTGATGGAAGAGAAAAAGATTTTTTTTGATGTGTTTTCAGGATTTGAATGCCCGGAGGAACTCAGAGATTTGTTTGAGCAGGTTATGGTGACAAAGGCTGTCCTTGTGAAATCGGAAAAAACATTAAAATTATATACAGAAAGCAAAATTTTAATTCCGAAACAGGATATCTATGCAATTGAGGATTTGTTAAGTGATTATGTATTTCAGGGAAATATGAGAGTAAAGCTTGTGGAATCCTATGACCTTTCTGGTCAGTATGATATCCGGAATCTGACAGAACTTTACAAAGAGAGTCTGCTTTTTGAACTTCAGGCAGAATCCTCTGTGTTATATCGGCTTGTGAAGAATGCAGAATGGTATATTGATGGTAATATTATCACATTGACACTGGATGATACGTTTCTTGCAAAGACCCGTTCTGTTGATATCAAAAAATATCTGGAAAATGTATATAAAGAACGTTTTGGTTATGAAATCACAGTTGGTTTTGATTTTACAGAAGAACAGAAGGATTCCATTCGGAGAGCCAATGAACATAAATTGCATTTAGAAGTGCATCAGATTATGGAGCAGGTGAAAAAAAACAGAGAAGAACATGCAAATCAAGTGGAAGAAAATGTGGAATCTGGGAAGAAGGGTGGTGCAGAGCAACCGAAATCTGCAAATAATCAGGATTCTTCCGGAAATAAGAGTACACAGACGAATGACTCCAAATCAGAAAAGAATATAATAGAACGTACAAAACCTAAAGAAGGCAATTGGAATCGTTCTGCCTATGGGAAAACAAAGATTGCGGATCCGGATGTGATTTACGGAAGAAATGTAGAGGGAAATGAGACGGCAATATCCGAGATTACAGAAGGTGTTGGAGATATTGTTGTTAAGGGACAAATCTTCAATATGGAGGAAAGAGAACTTCGGAATGAAAAACTTCTGATTTCTTTTGCTATTACGGATTTTACAGATTCGATTTCCGGAAAAATCTTTGTGACCAAAGAGGATTGGGCACTTTTAAAGGATGATTTTAAAGACAAGAAATTCTATAAGATAAAAGGAGTACCCGCATATGATACCTATGTAAGGGAGATTACTTTGAATTCGATAACGGGAATCAAACCGATTCCGGATTTTACCACAAAACGACAGGATACGGCATTGGATAAGCGCGTTGAATTGCATATGCATACGGTATATAGCGATAATGACAGTGTGGTCGATGTGGGAAAAATCATATCTCGAGCGAAGGAATGGGGGCATCCTGCCATTGCTATTACCGATCATGGTGTTGCTCAGGCATTTCCTGTAGCAAATCATTGTATCAAAAAAGATGATCCTTTTAAGATCATTTATGGTGTAGAAGGTTATTTTGTAGATGATTTAAAAGATTTTATCGTTAATCCTAAGGGGCAGTCGTTGGACAGCAGTTTTGTAGTATTTGATATAGAGACGACCGGATTAAGCCCAAAGTTCTGTAAGATTATCGAAATTGGTGCAGTAAAGATTGAGAATGGAGAAGTGGTAGATACGTTTTCTCATTTTATCAATCCGGAAGTGCCGATTCCGTATACGATTACAAAGCTCACTTCCATAACAGATGATATGGTGATGGATTGTCCGACGATTGATGTGATCCTTCCTCAATTTCTGGAATTTGTAGGGGATAGTGTGTTAGTTGCCCATAATGCAACGTTTGATACCAGTTTTATTAAAAAGTTTGCGAAGGACATGGGTCTTACGATGGACAATTCCATTGTTGACACCATGACATTGGGGCATATTTTGTGCCCGGAACTTGGCAAATTTACACTGGATCGTATTTGTAAACATTTAGGAATTAAATTGGAACACCATCACAGGGCAGTTGATGATGCAGCTGCAACGGCTGATATTTTTAAAAGATTTTTACCAATGTTGAAGGAAAAAGGCGTATCGAATCTGAATGACCTGAATACGCTCGGAGAGACTTCAAAGGATACGATTAAGAAGAAAAAGAGATATCATGGGATTATTCTTGCGAAAAATGAGATTGGAAGAGTGAATTTAAACCGGCTGATTTCAGCCTCTCATGTGGAGTATTTTAATATGCGGCCGATTATGCCAAAGAGTCTGATCAATAAGTATCGTGAGGGATTGATCTTAGGTTCTGCCTGTGAAGCAGGAGAATTATTCCGGGCGATTGTAGATGGGGCAGAAGATGACGAGATTGACAGGATTGTAAAGTTTTATGATTATCTTGAGATTCAACCAATTGGAAACAATGCATTTATGAAGGCAGAGGAAAAATATCCGAATGTCAATACCGATGAAGATTTGCAGGATTTGAACCGAGCTATCGTAAAGCTGGGAGAAACCTATAATAAGCCTGTTGTAGCTACTTGTGATGTGCATTTTCTTGACCCTGAGGATAGCATCTATCGGGCAGTATTGATGGCATCGAAAGGATTTAAGGATGCCGATAATCAGCCGCCGTTATATTTTAGGACAACAGAGGAAATGTTGGCGGAATTTGAGTATTTGGGAAGTGACAAGGCAAGAGAAATTGTAATTGATAATACAATAATGATCTCCAATATGATTGAGAAAATTTATCCGGTCAGCCCGGACAAATGTCCTCCGGTTATCGAAGATTCTGATACGACACTTCGAACGATATGCTATGACAAAGCACATGAAATCTATGGACCTAATCTTCCGGAGCAGGTTACAAGTCGTTTGGAAAAGGAACTTACTTCCATTATCGGAAATGGATATGCGGTTATGTATATTATAGCACAAAAGCTGGTATGGGATTCCAACGATCATGGTTATCTGGTAGGTTCACGTGGTTCGGTCGGTTCTTCTTTTGTTGCAACGATGGCAGGTATCACAGAAGTAAATCCATTATCGGCACATTATATTTGTCCAAAATGTTATTATGTGGATTTTGAGTCTGATCTGGTAAAAAGTTATTCCGGAAGTTCAGGATGCGATATGCCGGATATGGCATGTCCAAAATGTGGAACAATGATGAAGAAGGAAGGACATGATATTCCTTTTGAGACCTTTTTAGGATTTTATGGAGATAAGGAGCCGGATATTGACCTTAATTTTTCCGGTGAATATCAGGCATGTGCCCATGCTTATACAGAAAAGTTATTTGGAAAAGGGCATGCTTTTCGTGCGGGAACCATTGGAACCATCGCACAGAAGACAGCAGAACAGCTGGTATATAAATATTATCAGGAACGGGACATGGTAAAACGCAGATGTGAACTTAGTCGTATTGCCAGTGGTTGTGTGGGTGTTAAGCGTACAACAGGACAGCATCCCGGTGGAATGGTCGTTGTGCCAAGTGACCGGGAAATATATGAATTTACAGCAATCCAGAAACCTGCAAATGATACCAAGACGAATATTATTACTACTCATTTTGAGTACCATTCCATTGATACAAACCTGTTGAAGCTGGATATTCTGGGACATGATGATCCGACAATTATCCGGCGATTAGAAGATCTTACCGGGATTGATGCCAAGACGATTGCTTTGGATGATAAGCAGGTAATGTCAATTTTTCACAGCCCTGATGCATTGGGAATTACGCCTGAAGACATTGGCGGAACACCTACCGGTTCCCTTGGCGTGCCGGAGTTTGGCACAGATTTTGTAATTCAGATGTTAGTAGACACAAAACCAAAGAGCTTTTCAGACTTAGTTCGTATCTCCGGACTATCCCATGGTACAGATGTGTGGCTGGGAAATGCCCAGACATTGATAGAAGAGGGCAAAACAGAACTTTCAGGGGCAATCTGTTGTCGTGATGATATCATGGTTTATCTGATCCATATGGGGTTAGAACCGGGACTTGCCTTTAAGACTATGGAAAGTGTGCGAAAAGGAAAAGGCTTGCAGCCGCATATGGAAGAAGAAATGCTAAAACATAATG
>CAJOPP010000505.1 GCA_905236365.1 uncultured Lachnospiraceae bacterium | reverse complement strand
GTTACAGGAAAGCGGCAATTTGATTGCAAAGAAAGTCAGAAAGTAGATACAGTTTGGCGGTCAGCCGACAATATCCGGAAATAAGGTATAAAATCTCGAAAACGTATATTTTAAATACGGAAAAGGGATTGAATTATAAATGAAAACAAATAGAAAAGGAGAAAACATTATGAAAAAGTATTTCAAAAAAATCTTAACAGCAGCAATTACGTTAACATTGGCAGTATCTGTTACAGCATGTGGAAGTTCTGATTCATCAGGAAGTACATCAGAGAGTACTACGGAGAATGCAGCGGAAAGTGTAGCAGAGAGTTCAGAAGAAAACACAGAAGATAGTGCAGCAGAGACAGACACTGTGATCAAGGTAGGAGCAAACATTACCCCTCACTCTGAAATCTTAGAGCAGGCAAAGCCGATTTTGGCTGAAAAAGGAATTACGCTTGAGATTGTACAGTTAGAGGATTCCATTACACCAAATACCGGTGTGATCGAAGGAAGTCTTGATGCAAATTATTTTCAGCATTTGCCATATCTGGAGCAATTTAATGAAGAAAACGGTTCAGATCTGGTATCAATCGGTGCAATTCATTATGAACCATTTGGAGTTTATGCAGGAAAGACAACAAATCTTGCAGACTTACCGGATGGCGCACTTGTGGCTGTACCAAACAATGTAACCAATGAAGCAAGAGCACTTCTTCTGCTTGCACAGGAAGGAATCATTACTTTGAGTGAGGATGCAGGTATCAATGCAACGATAGAAAACATTGTAGAGAATCCTAAGAATGTTGAGTTTAAAGAGCTTGCACCGGAACAGCTTGTGGCATCACTTCCGGATGTTGACATAGCAGTTATCAACGGAAACTATGCGATTGAAGGAGGTCTTTCCGTAAAGGATGCTCTTGCTGTAGAAGCGAATGATGGTCTGGCTGCAACAACCTATGGAAATATCATTGCAACCTCACCGGATAAAGCAAATGATCAGGCACTTGTTACACTTGTAGAGGTACTTCAAAGCAAGGAGATCAGTGATTATATAGATGCTACTTATGATGGTGCGGTAGTTCCTTTAAATTAGTGAGGTGAATTATATGATAGGATTTGAATATTATAATCCGGCCAAGATTGTGTTTGGAGAGGAAAGTGAGAAAAAGCTGAAAGATCTGCTTTCAGCATACAATGTAAAATCGCTCTTGTTGGTGTACAGTGGTGATTTTATCAAATCGCTGGGTATTTATTCTGCGATAGAGGATGCAGTCTCAGAATTGGGAATCACTTTAAGTGAAAACGGAAATGTGGTTCCGAATCCGGATATTGACCTGGTAAGGGAACTTGTCAGCCAGGGGAAAAAGGACAACGTGGATTTTGTGTTAGCAGTCGGTGGCGGAAGTTCGATTGATACGGCAAAGGCCGTTGCTCTCGGTATTCCATACGATGGGGATGTCTGGGATTTCTTCGAAAAAGGTGTATCACCGGAGAGTGTGCTTCCAATCGGCGTGATTGCGACAACTGCTTCCAGCGGTTCGGAGACATCCAATGCTGCAATTCTCTCCAGCGGAGAGTGGAAACTTGGTTTTGAAGATGACAGAATTATACCGAAGTTCGCTATCATGAATCCGAGATACACGATGGGATTACCTGCTTATCAGACTTTTGTCGGAATAGCAGATGTGCTTTCCCATCTGTTAGAGAGATATTTTTCGGATGAGAAGTATTCGGACACAACGGATTATCTGATTGAAGGTGCGATAAGAGCACTTCTCGTAAATGCAGACAGACTTGTTAAGAATCCGAAGGATGTGAATGCCAGAGGTGAGATTCAGTGGCTTGCAAGCGTAGCACATAATAATTTCCTGGATGCAGGAAGAAGAGCAGACTGGGGCTCCCATAGGATTGAGCATGAGCTCTCTGCCCAATATAACATTACCCATGGTGAAGGAATGGCAGTCGTTATGGTAGCGTGGACAAAGTATATGGCAGAGAAAAAGCCGTGGAGACTTGCACTTTTAGCTACCAGAGTCTTTGGGGTAGATGCATATGATTATACATTGACGGAAAGAGCTTACATCTTATCGCAGAAACTTGAGGAATTTTTCAAAAAACTGGGCCTTGCGACAACGCTTTCAGAGCTTGATATTGATGATCAGTATTTTGACGATATGGCAAACAGGGCAACCAGAAGCGGAAATGTAGGACACTATGAACCTTTGGATGCAAAGGCAATTAAAGAAATATTGACACTTGCACTTTAAAATAAATGTAAAAATGAAAGGAGATTAAAAAATGGCAAGAGTAAATTTAAAACAACCAAATGAACTGACAGGTGAGGCTAAGAAGGCATACGAGGAGCTTGATAAAGCAGGAAAGGTAACGAACATGAAGCTTGTTATGTTACAGGATTACGGTACCTATAAAGCTTTTATGGGTTGGTATGATTCATGGGAGAGTCTTGAGAAGGCGGTAGGTCTTCGTGCAGCAACGATTTATGCTCATTCTATTTCAACAACAAATGGATGCATGTTATGCTCATTGTTCTTTATCAGCGATCTGAAAGAGCTGGGTCTGGATCCGAATAATTTTGAGACAACAGAAAATGAGAAACTGCTTCAGGAACTGGGACAGCAGATTGTTAAGGATCCAACCAAAGTATCGGATGAATTACTGAACGGATTGCGTAAGTTCTACACAGACGAACAGATTATCATCATTGTCGGATTTGGAGCACAGATGCAGGCAACCAATAACTTTAACTCTGTTCTTGGTGTGGATGTTGACCAGAGACTTCTTCCTCTTAAGGATCAGTTTAAGCCGGCAACATGGAGAGATGTTCTGGATAAATAATTCGTTTTTTATCAGAAGTTACAAATAATAATGTAGGTTTCCTATATGATAAT
>CAJOPP010000504.1 GCA_905236365.1 uncultured Lachnospiraceae bacterium | reverse complement strand
GTTGATAGGAGACGAAGAAGATTTTGTTTCCACCGGTGCAGTTCATCCATACAAGTTGTATGCAGGAAAAGACGATACGGTAGAAGTTGATCATGTGGTGCCAACGGAAGACGAGGCTGACAAGAAGAAAGTGGAGGAAAACATCAATATCCAGGACGGACGGACGATTGTCCATCTGGTTCCACAGCATACCTTTAATGAGGAAGTGGAGTCTGATGACTACTATATATCCGGTGATTGTGCAACGAGTGTCACTTACTATAAGAGCTGTTCCTGTGGTGCAGCAGACCATGAACACACGTTTACGACAGATACGCATAATCATGACTTGATCCATCATGAAGGCCTGGAGGCTACCTGTTTCGAAGATGGTTATCAGGCGTATGATACCTGTAAAAATTGCGATTACTCTACTTTTAAAGTAATTGAGACAACCGGTCACAGCTATATACATCATGATGAAGTGCTTCCTGACTGTGAGCATGACGGCTGTCCTGCTTATGATGAATGCTCCGTATGTGGATATTCGTCTCTCGATAAGAAGATTCAGGTGTCTCAGGAGAATGACAAAGCAGAACAGGTAGAACGTGATGATATCTGGGTAGCGAAGGGACATGACCTGATTTATATTCCGGGATCAGCAGCTACGTGTACAGAAGATGGTGTCAGAGCACATTATCAGTGTATCAATTGTAATCATGTATTTGAGGACGAATACGGAAAAGTAGAAACCGGTGAGAAAGAACTCTGTATAGAAGCAGGTCACAAACTTACTCTGGTAGAGGCAAAGGCTGCTACGGAAACAGAGGCAGGCAACAACGCCTATTATGTATGTGAGGAATGTGGCAAGTGGTTTGAAGATGGACCGGATACAAAGGAAATCGTAAATCATGATAGCGTGATTATTCCGGCAGAGTCGGAAGAGACAGCGGAACCGGGCAATGAAACCAAGCCGGATGAAAGTGCCGGGGAAGCGGGCAGTGAAACCAGACCGGATGAAGATGCCGGAGAACCGGGCAGTGAAACCAGGCCGGATGAAAGTGCCGGGGAAGCAGGCAGTGAAACCAGGCCGGATGAAGATGCCGGAGAGCCGGGCAGTGAAATCAGGCCGGATGAAAGTGCCGGAGAATCGGGTGGTAAAACCCAACCGGATGAAAGTGCCGGAGAATCGGGCAGTGAAACCCAACCGAATACAAGTGCCGTGGAATCGGGCAGTAAAACCCAACCGGATACAAGTGCCGTGAAATCGGGCAGTAATACCCGACCGGATACAAGTGCCGTGGAACCAACCGGTGAGGAAGATTCGGATGCACCGGAGATCAATGCTGAGACTGTCAGATTAAAGGCAGGTAAGACCTTTACATTACAAGTGACAAATGGAAAGGTAAAGGCATGGAAATCGCAACAAACAGCCATAGCACAAGTGACGTCGACCGGTAAGGTGGTTGCTTTGAAAAAAGGTACGACCCGGATAACTGCAACGTTGACAACAGGTCAGACCCTTACCTGTACAGTGACGGTGACAACATCACCGACCATTAAGGTCAATAAGAAAGTCTTTGCGAAGAAAACGACCTATACGGTGAAAAAAGGCAAGTACCTGAAAGTTAACATTACAGGAAAAGCAGCAGATGTTACTAACGTATATGTGGTAAAGAATAAGAAAATCGCGAAAGTAACTTCTAAGAATACGGCATCTACCGTCAAGATCAAAGGAGTGAAAAAGGGTAAAACGGTGGTGACTGTCAAGGTTAATGGCGTTGCATTTAAGATTAAAGTCAAAGTCAACTAACAGAATTGTGACGGCACGGAGTGCGTAACAATTCGTAGGAGCAGGGAGCTGTCGCAGGAATGGTGGGAAATCATAAATGCGGCAGCTTATTGCATAATTTGTATGATAGGAGGATATTTATGAAAAAAGGAAGAGTGCTCTTTTCGTTAGCGATGCTGCTGATCATTATTACACTGATTCCTTTCCCGGTATTTGCACTAAGTACCGAGAAATCAGGAACCACCGGTACCTGCAGATGGTCGTTTGATGAAAGTACGGGAACGCTTTATGTACAGGGGGATGGAACGGACAGTGGGGTGATGGAGGATTATACCTATTATGGTCAGGCTAAAAAAAACAATGGTCATGATAATGAAGTGCCCTGGACTTCTTTCCGCAGTGAGATAAAAAGAATTTCTATCGACAGCAGCGTAAAGCATATTGGGACGGGATGCTTTTGTTGGATGGGCTACCCCGATGCTGTGAGTGTATCATTGCCAAAAGGAGTAGATATCGGTAAGGAGGCGTTTTGGGGTGCAGCTATCACCGATATTAACTTATCTGCAAATTTAGATGTGATTGGCGAAAATGCATTTTACTATGCAGAGCTGCCGGAAGAAATCTTAATCAGTGCAAAGGAGATCGGCAATGGTGCGTTTGCTTACACGAATATAAAAAAAGTTTCCACGGATAATAGGTTGCAAAGCATTGGAGAAGGGGCATTTCAAAACTGCGGTTCATTAAGAAGAGTCAAATTGAATGAAGCAGGACTGACCTCGATTGGTGCCTATGCCTTTGCTGGATTACACTTTGAGAAGTATGTCTACGGTATCTATGTGCCAAAGTGTGTTAAAGAAATCGGGGCAAAGGCTTTTGGATACACTACGGATTATAAAAAAGATGGTAGTTTTGTGATGTTTACCGAGGAAGGCTCCGTGGCGGATGCCTATGCGAAGGATAACGAAATTGATGTGAAATATGGAAAATTTTTTTCCAATTATAAAGATGCATACTGGGTTTTGAATGAATCTACCCGTACACTCTATTTGTATGGCTGTTGGGTTGAAGATACTGGAAATGATGAAAAAGTCACAATCCCGGATGCAACGGATGAATATTGGAACAGTTTTGTGGATGAATACAAAAATGATGTGGATCATTTGGTGATTGGAGTGGAAAATAATTATTATTGTAAATTGGTTGAAATTGACCCGGGTATCAATCGGTTGAGCAATCTGTTAACTGTTGAAATTGATCCTTATGTGACCGGGATTGGTGAAAATGCATTTCAGGGATTGGAAAAACTGTATTGTGTGACATCCTTGGAACATATTCGCCAGATTGGAGCAGATGCATTTCAAGGATGCTCTGCACTTGACAATATCAACTTTGGACCAGATATTGAGAAAATCGGAGACGAGGCATTCTCGGACTGCACTACATTGAAAAGTCTGACACTGGGTGTAGGGGAAAGTCAGAATGTTTCTGAAATACAGTTGGGGCATGATGTATTTCGCGGTTGCAGCACCCTGCAATCCGTAGAACTCGGCGACAGAATAACTACATGTACGGACGGAATGTTTTCCGATTGTACGTCGCTCAGTCATATTTCCTATACCGACCAGCTTACGACCATTGGCGAAAATGCGTTTAAAAACTGCCAATCACTGTCTAAATTTGTGTTTGGAAAAGGATTGGTATCCATCGGTGCATATGCATTTCTGGGAACGGAAATCAATGAAGTATTTATCCCGGAGGAGATTACGGAAATCGGAACGGGAGCATTTTGTTATTATGAAAATAAAAATGAAAAACATCTCAAGGAAGAGGCAATGCTCTATGTCGTGGACGGTTCGGTCGGAAAAAATTATGCTGAAAGCAATTCGATCCCATATGAGATCAATGCAGGCGGTTCGATTGGTAACGGTATCTGGCGATATAACATGACCACCAATGCATTGTATATTTTAGGAGAGGGGGAGATGGAAGAGTATACGGTATCTAAAAATGCACCGTGGATGATGTATGAATATCAGATAAAAAGCGTGTTGATCGGTGATGGCATTACAGCTATATCCAGAAAGGCTTTCGCCGGTAAGTATAAACGACTGGAATCTGTTACAATTGCAGATTCGGTGGCAACCATCGGATATCAGGCCTTTTATAACTGTCCACTCAAGGTTGTAGAGATTCCGGAAGGTGTCAATAACATTGGTAAAGAGGCATTTGGCTATCTGGAAGACGAATATGGAAATGTCAACAAAAATGAAGAGCTTATCCTCAAAGTATCTCAGCATAGTGCAGCGGAGGAATATGCGATTGCCAATGGACTGAACCTATACATTCATGGAACGACAGGAGACTGCCAATGGTCTTATGACAGGATAAAACAGCAGTTAATCCTGGAGGGCAATGGTAAAATGGCAAGCTATGATGAATTTACGGATGTGCCATGGTTTAGTTTTCAAAATGAAATCAGGACAGTGATCGTCGGTGATGGTGTGAAAACGATCGGAAAAAACGCTTTTTGTAACTGTGAGAATCTCACAGGAGTGAATCTGGGGTCTGGAGTTCGGGAAATAGAAGCACGTGCATTTTCCAATACTGCCCTGATTTTGATGTATCTTCCGGAAAGTGTAGAAGTAATCGCTGACGGTGCCATTGCGTTTGAGTATTTATATCCTTTGGATCAGGAACGGAAAGAGGGATTACTTAACCGGGATTTTGTCATTGTAACACCAAATGAAAATACTGCAGGTGCTAAATATTGCAGGGATTTGAATTTGAACATCGAATATGCAAAAGAGGGGATGGCAGGAGACTGTTTCTGGAAACTTAATACAGCTACAGGAGAACTTGAAATTACCGGAGAGGGAACATTTATAAGTGAAAACTACGGTTGGGATGGTTCAGAAGTAAAATCTGTCGTAATTGCGTATGGTATTACAGAGATTCCGGATGAAGCATTTCAGAATTGTACAGAGATGGAATCCGTGAGCATAGCAGATAGTGTGACTTCTATCGGTGCACGGGCTTTTGAAAATTGCTATGGTTTGGAAGGTGTGAAGTTACCATCCGGTTTGACTTCGATTGGCATGGGTGCGTTTCTGAATTGCAATATGCAGACGATAACAGTACCTGCCAGTGTGACATCCATCGGAGAATATGCCCTGGGATATTCATGGGGGTCGGGAGTATACTACCTGACATTCTCTGAAAATGAGTTTGTTGTCTGCGGTGAACCGGGCAGTGTGGCACAGAGGTATACCAATGAAAACGAAGGAATACTTTTTGAAGAATATGTGCCGGACACGGAAAACGATAAAGAAGATGAAACAGAAAACGCAGGAGGAGTGCAGCCTGTGCCGGACGAAACAGAAGAAGATCATGAGGTTGTGCCGGACAAAACAGAAGAAGATCATGAGGTTGTGCCGGACAAAACAGAAGAAGATCATGAGGTTGTGCCAGGTGAAACAACAGAAAATCATGAGCCTGCAACGGCGGGGACAATGGAACCGGAGCCTGCAACGGATGAAACAACAGAACATCATGAGTCTGCAACGGTGGGGACAATGGAACCGGAGTCTGCGCCGGATGGAACAACGATTCTGAAAACGACAGATCATCAGGAGCAGACCACCGGAACGATACAGCCGTCGGCTGAAGGTTCTTACTCAGGAACGATCGAAAAGAGTTTCAGGATTAATCCTGAGGCTGTAAAGATCCTGAAAGTAGAGCCGAAGAAAAAAGCGATTACGATAAAATGGAAAAAGAACACTGTTCAGACAACCGGATATCAGATTCAGTACAGCTTAAAGAAAAACTTTAAAAAGGCAAAGGTGAAGACTGTTAAGAAAAACAAGACCACATCACTTACAATAAAGAAACTTCAAGCGAAGAAAAAGTACTATGTTCGCATCCGTAGCTATACGGTTGTTAGTGGTCAAAAATACTATTCTTCCTGGAGTAATGCCAAAAAAGTTAAAACGAAGTAAATGGGGAAAACGGAGACTTCGGTTCCTGCTTTTCTTTTGCACGATAGGCATATCTAAGGGCAGGATAGTTCACATGACAGGAATTAAGATTTGAAAAATATGATGCAAATATTTAAGGTTAGAAAAATGTGATTTTACATAGTATTCAATGGATACTTTTGAAGAATATTGCTGGATATCATTGACAGATAAACGGAATAGAGGATATATTCAAAAAATGAAAGGCAATGAAAATGAAAAAGAGGAGGAAAGAACAATAATGAAGGAGATTTTTATGAAATTAAAAAAAGTCCCGGGTAGTTTATTTACATTGACACTGCTGGGTGTGGCGGGACTACTGCCGTCGGGACAGGTGGTGTATGCAGATACAGCGGGAGATGGTATCCCTATCAGTGAATATAATTTCCCTGATACGAATTTCCGCACCTTTGTCCGTGAACAATATGATTTAGACGAGAACGGGAAGCTCAGCAACAAAGAGCTGACAGAGGTCACGGTGATGTACTGTTTCAAAGAAGACATCTCAGATATGACCGGTATCGCGTATTTTACCGCCCTGGAGGAGCTCGAATGCTCTGAAAACCGGCTTGTGAAACTGGATTTGAGCAAAAATACCAAACTGGAGGAGCTCGAATGTTCAAAAAATCAGCTGACGACACTGAATATAAGCAGTGCAACTGCCCTGAAGCATCTTGAGTGCTTTGAAAATAAGCTGACGACACTGGATGTGAGCAAGAACACAGCCCTGGAGGATCTCGATTGCTCTGAAAATCGGCTGACGAAACTGAATGTGAGCAGCAGCACTTCCCTGAGCTGGCTACAATGCAACAACAATAAGTTGACGGAACTGAGTGTGGGCAAGAACACAGCCCTGGAGGATCTTGATTGCTCTGAAAATCAGCTGACGACACTGGATGTGAGCAGCAGCACTTCCCTGAAACGGCTACGATGCAACAACAATAAGTTGAAGGAATTGGATGTGAGCAAAAACACCGCCCTGGACAATCTTGAATGCAATAACAATCAGTTGAAGGAACTGGATGTGAGCAAAAACACCGCCCTGCGCTTTCTTGAATGCAATAACAATCAGTTGACGGCACTGGATGTGAGCAAGAATGTCAATCTGCGAAGTCTTACCTGCTACGATAATAATCTGGATTCTTTAGATGTGAGTGCGATACCAACCCTCAAAAGCGAGGTGGAAAAAGGAAAGAGCTCTTCATTTGACGGTTGGTGTCGGTATGGTGATATTAGATATCTGCAAACAGATGAGAATGTGATCATTTTTGTAGATGCGGTCGAAATCAATGGCACAAACTTCCCGGACACCTGCTTCTGTACGTTTGTCGCAGAGTATGATACCAACACAGACGGGAAGCTCAGCCACACAGAGCTGACAGAGGTCACGGAGATGAACTGTAGCAATAAAGACATCTCAGACATGACCGGTATCGCGTATTTTACTGCCTTGGAGAAGCTCAACTGCAGTTACAATCGGCTGACGAGTCTGGATGTGAGTAAATACACCGGACTGACAGATCTTGACGTCAGCAACAATCAGCTGAAGGAACTGGATGTGAGTAAGAATACCGGTCTGGAAACCCTTCACGCCGGCAACAATCAGCTGACGGAGCTGGATGTGAGTAATAACACTAATTTGATAGATTTACAAGTTGAAAGCAATCAACTGACGGAACTGGATGTGAGCAAGAACACTGCTTTAGAAGCCATTATTGTCGACAAAAATCAGCTTACAGGTCTGGATGTGAGCAAGAACACCAATCTGAAATCACTTTATGCGAACGGCAATCAGCTTGAGAAGTTGGATGTGAGCAAGAACACCAATCTGAAAGCACTGTATGCC
>CAJOPP010000503.1 GCA_905236365.1 uncultured Lachnospiraceae bacterium | reverse complement strand
ATATAGGATGGTTATTCGTACAGTGACTTGCCGTCAGTTTCTTAACTTGACATTCGCTCCACGGAAAAACCTGCCTCGCAGACAGCAACCTCACGCTTCTTCGCTATCAATGTCACAGCAATTGCTAGTATAACCTAATGTTTATAGGATTGCAAGAACTTTTTAAAAGAAATTGTATTTTTATTCGTACAATTATTTTTATTCCCACACATTTTTGTTCCAACATCAATTGATCCATACAGATGAAACTAACATACAGGCACCCATACAAAATGCTAAAATATTCCGAATCACTTAGTATTTCTGAAAACTGTGTGCAAAGCAACAGAATCAGTACGGTTGCCATTATGATCATGGTAGTTCTTTTGATAAGAACAAATGCACCTGCATAATTCACCTCATTTTCATCCAGTACATCTTGAACTTTAATCATTTATAGAAACAAAGAAAAAAAGACATCAAACCATATAGTGATGTCCCTTTTTCCTCTAATATTCCCTTTATTCTTTTACCAAATCAGTCAATATCGATATCTTCGTAATCCCAATCATCTGACATGTCATCCGTGTCATCATCCCAGTCATCTGACATGTCATCCGTGTCATCATCCTCTTCCCATACATTGACTGTACATTCTGCCTTTAGTTTTCCAACCTTTACCGTAATGGTAGCTTCCCCTTCTGCAATTCCTTTTATTTTGCCATTTTTGTCTACCACGACAATTGAAGTATCACTTGAAGACCATTTTAATGTTTTTCCCTTCAGTGCATTAGCAGGATCCCCCATTACCTTGAGTGAAAGTGACTCTCCGATTACTATATCAATCTCGTCATCATCATCTTCAAATTCAAATGCTATTTTCTTTAAAGTCGCTGAATCCTTCTTGACTGTTACCTTACAGGTCAGCTTCTTTCCTTTTACGGTTGCAGTGATTTTGGCAGATCCAGCCTTCTTCGCTTTCACAACACCTTTGTTTGATACGGTAGCAATTGATTTCTTGCTGGAAGACCAGGTTGCCTTGGTCTTTTTGTCAATGCCGCTGACCTTCAACGTCTTAGATTCCCCTTCTTTCAACGTTATACTCGTAGAACTTAACTTAACCTTATCTTTTTCTTTGGCTGCTTTCACAGATAAGGTGCTCTGCAGCAAAACAAACATAACCGCTGATAAAACTACAAACAGTGTCAAAAATAAATTTGGGTTTGCTCTCTTAACTTCATGTTTCATAATCATCATCCTCCTTGAATCTTCGATTACTCCTCTATAGTTTCTCATGAACTTACAAGTAATATTTACCATAAATTCTTGTAACAATTATACCATAGCATTCTTCTTACTTCAACCTTATATTGCAGTTTATACAACATTTAATCGTTTTATATATATTTTTTCGTTATTATTGACAATTTATTTCTTTTTTAAACGATTAATCTCCTTATTATTTAACAGATTACATAAAGGATCTCTCAAAAAAACCACGAAAAATAAGCATTTAAATCCAATAAGGACTTAAATGCTATTCCTCAACTCTCTATTATCGCGATTGTGTCTCAAGCCATGCAATAATATCTCCGCTCTCATACAACGGCTCACCATCAATAAACAGACATGGCATCTGCTATTTTCCTCCTGCTGTCTTACTTAGATAACGAATCACATCAACCGGATAGTTTCCAACCGCCGTCTCATTGGTCACCATAACCGCACTTGCTCCCTGTTGTACTGCGTGATAGATATCAGAAACCTCAGCCCTGGTCGGAACCGGATGATCCACCATAGATGCCAGCATCTGTGTTACAACAAGATAAGGAGCCCGGAACTCATTGCAACGATCTGCAATTTGCTGCTGGGCTGCCGGAAGATCCCATAAAGGCATATCATTACCCAGATCGCCTCTGGCGATCACAATCATATCCGATTCCGGAATAATCTCTTCTAACCGTTCGATTCCAAGCTGATTTTCAATCTTTGAAAAGATACGAAAATCTGATAACTGATATTCCTCTAAACTTTTTCTCACTTCCATCAGTTGTTCTTTCGATGTAACAAACGGCTCCATAACCGCAGTCACCCCATATTTGCGGGCACAGGCAATCTGCGTTCGGTCTTTATCTGTCAGTCCATCTCCTTGTATATGTTTTCCTACTATTTTAATGCTTTTACGTCCGGAAAGTGTACCGCCTCTTAATACAATTGCCCGGCACCCATTTTCATTCTTATGCAACACTCTAAGCTGTAACTTTCCATCATCAATTAAAATATCATTATCCGGTTCTAACGCATCTAAAACCTGCTCCGGAATCGGGATTCTGCCAACTACCGGAAGCTGATGTTGTTTCTTCCAGGCTTTCAATGACACAATACCTGTATCTTCTACTTCCGTCTGATCTGAATCTGGTTCTCTATTCATCTGATCCGACACCAATTTCCAAGCCTCTTCCTCCGCTAAATATAAATTTTCCTCAAGCTGTCCAATGCGAAGTTCCGGTCCCTCTAAATCAATCAGCAATTCCGGGCAGATTCCTTCTTTTGCGGCAGCCTGATGGTAGTTCCAGATCCATTGTTTACTATCATCCAGGGTGGTGTGCGACAGATTCAACCGTATTCCTGTCATTCCTTCTTGAAACATCTCGCGCAAAATCTCTATTTCACAACAGGCTGGACCTAACGTTGCTAATATCTCAATCATATTCTTCTCCATTTCTAATTCCATTATCAGAAAAATCTCCCTTAGTTTGTGAAATTCATTCTTCTCACATCCATTCCAGAATTATTTCGAGATGAATTCAACACGACTCATTTT
>CAJOPP010000502.1 GCA_905236365.1 uncultured Lachnospiraceae bacterium | reverse complement strand
GGTAGACGCGCTAGACTCAAAATCTTGTGTCCTTACAGGCGTACGGGTTCAAGTCCCGTCTCCGGTAACAGAACAGGGCAGTCCAAACGGGCTGTCCTGTTTGCGTATATGGACAAGGGACTTGAAACGAGCGACGGCGTAAGCCGGCAAAAGGCTCCTGTGGAGCGTTTTGAGCGAAGGCGGGGTAGCGTAGCGTCAAGTTTTGTAATTTTTCAGTAACCGTGAACGCTTTTTGTTGTTTTGACTTAAATAATTTCAGTCATGTGGGATTTAATATGATTATGCTTTTAGGGTTGAATTATTGCACCTCGTTTGCTATATTGAATAAAACTCAAGAAAGAAGCAAAAGGGAATTATGTTTATAAGCGGTAAGAAATTGCTTCTTCTGATTGTCATGTCTCTTATTTTGGTTGTCGGTGCATGGGCATCGCACGACTTCTGCTCTTTTTTGGATTTGAATTTTACCTTTGGGCGCCAATATATCATCTATGACGAACCTGAAGTCTTCGGTAATAAAACCACATTCGGTCCCGGAGCAGGTCTTGATTACTATTTTGTCCTGAAGTCACATTCATCTTATTTAGGTTTTGACACCTCTCTTGAAATGTACAATTTCAATGAATTCCATAAATACTGCGATTTTAAAGTTTCCACCAATGTAAAACTTCACATTCTCTCCTTAAGAAATGTTGATTTTGATCTGACCGGCGGTGTGGGTGCAGACCTTGTCTTCAGAGATGACAAAGACTTCGGTGTCTATTTCCTTTCCCGTTTAGGTCTTGATACTGTTTTACGCGCTACGGATGCTTTTGATGTAGTTGTTCATACAAATGCTGAAATCACAACCCAGAAAGGTAGCTGGCTTGTTCATGTTAACGGGTCGGCCGGGTTGAGGTTAAAATTCGGGGGCATTAGTTGAACAAAGCCCCGGCTATTATTTTCCTTCTTCTGACAGCTTTGACAACTCTTACTTTTTTCTCTTGCGATTATAACGTCTACATGGATGAAGATGGTTTGTGGATGGTTGACGGTAAGTTCTTTTCCACTCTCCAGGCTGCCATGGACTACATTTATAAATCAACCATGGGTAAGTCCTTATCAGATGTCCCTGCACAGAGAAGAGCAATTCTTCAGAGAAATGTCATGAACGGCAAAAGAGGCGGTGGTCTGATTGTCCCAGAGGACTTTGAAGGAGCTCTCGTAATAGACTTTAACGGCCTGACCTATGAATTTGACAATTCCCTGGACCACTTCTTTGACATAAGAGGCGGAAATCCGGTTTACATCATCAACGGTACCACCGTTATCTACAATGAAGCTTCACATGTACCGTTTGCCATTGCAGTAAACACAGACACAGTTACCATTGATGATCACCTCATTGATGACAGAAGATGGGATCCGGTAACAAATACATCAGATGCCAAGCTCTTTGATGTCGGAGTCAAAGGTAATCTTCTTGTCACAAATACCGCGCCCTCTTCTTCCGGAACAACTCTTTCCGGCGTGATCTCAATTGCCACTGACGGCGTTGAAAACGGCGGTAGAATCCAGATTACAAACTCAGAGCTTGTCATAACTAACATCTATACAACATATCAGGATTCTGAAGGAAATATCCTTGACAAAATACCTGACGCAGTAACTCCTGCTCCTGATTCCAAATCAATAATAGATATCTTAAGCGGAACTGTTGAGATTCAAGCTTTCAATCAGGGCTCAGACTATTGGGACGGAGATCAGCTTTATAGGAAGGCTGTTCTGAACATTGTCAAGGGCGATCCGGAAAAAAATACACTGGTTAAAAACCCTCACAGCATAGACTCAATCGTTGAAAAGATTGTCAACTCTGTTACAGATCCATCTGAGAAAGCAGAAAAAGAAGTTATCCATGACCTGTATGATGACTGGACAACTTTAACTGAGCCCGACTGTACAACATCAGGCCTTCAAATCCGCTATTGCCATTACGAGGAATGTGATATCGATGGTAACCATACCAAATACTCTCAAACCAGAGAAATCCCAGCTCTGGGCCATGATTTGACCCATCATGAAGCAATTCCTGCCTCCTGTACTGAAGAGGGCAATATTGAGTATTGGCTCTGCAATAGGTTCCATGAGTATTTCTCTGATGCTGAATGTCTGCATGATATTACTCAGCAAAATACTATCACGCCTGCTTTGGGACATGATTGGAGTACTGATTGGTCTTATGATAATACCAACCATTGGCATGTCTGTCTGCGCTGCGGAGAGAAAAAAGATACTGCTGAACATGAGTTTCTCATTGTCTTTGACGCTGATACAACAGCAAGAAAAGTTACTATCCAATCCTATTGTTCAGTTTGTGAAAAACACCATGAAAACACAACTACGTCTGCAACAGGATCTTTTGATATAAGCATTTCTGTAGGTATTGATGTTGTAAGGACTGCCCCTGGAGTAAATGAATGGTTAATCAATGTTCAGGAATCAGTTATCAGCCGTAACAGAGATTATAAATGCAAATGGTGTGGTCAGAATGGGACCAATCTTTCCGACTTAGAAGGCACTGACCCGATTACAATAGCAATCGGCGATGACGTTGAGAATGGTTCTTATCAGATCATAGGGGAGTTTTTTGACGAGAATGAAGTGCTCAAGGACACTTGTATTCTCGTTTTACAGAAATAACAAACTGTCGTTGACAGTAATCTTGAAACCTGCTTTAGCAGAAAGATAGGAGAAAGATATGAAGAAAAAGTTTTTTTTCATTTTTCTTGCACTCATTGCCGTTACAGCATTGGCTGTAAGCTGTAATTCAGAAATACAGGGCAATGACGCTAATGGAGACAAACTGGTTTATGCTTCATTTGGCAATTCAAAAGATTTGCAGACCAGTTACAACTTCATAGATTATAACAACCTGTACTGGTTCTACCAGGCAGAGAAGAAGGACCATCTTGGAACAACAGGTACCATGAGCGGTAATAATTATGCAAAGGTCCCTGGCGATTCCGGGCGTAAAGGCCTTGATGGTGTTGTAGGACCTTTCTCACAGGGAGAATGGAAGTTCACCCTTTTCGGATATCAGACTGAATCCACCACAGAGCCGACCAGTGATTACATTTCAGTTGTAATTAATGAAACAACTTATTACTACACGGATCTTGTTTATGGTGGTGCTTCTGCTGAAAAAGTACCTCTTAAATATGGTGCAGCAAATGCTATTCCCGTGACAGTAGAACCACGTGGTAATACAGGATCTATTTATCTTGATGATGTCAAGTTCAATTGGGCTTCAAATACTCTTACCACTGCAACTTCAGACCTTATTTTAAAGATTGAAATCACATCTCAAGGTACTTCAGTAAATTCATGGGAAAACGAGAAGGCTTTAGTTTCCTCAGATGGTTATACCCTCGCAGGCTATGTTCTTAATTCAAATGAAACATCAGATATTCCTAAAGGAACTTACAGCTTGAAATTCTCTGTAATCGGAAAAGATTCAAATGAGAACGAATATACTCTTGCAGAGCAGACATTATATGCAACAGTATTTGGCTCGCAGACAACAACTATAAGTGGAGGCTTGGTTGAGGGATTATTTGTTGAAAATGCACATTTTGTTGCAACAGACGTGGTAGCAATTATTAATGTTACAACTGAAGGTGCGAATAGTTTTACAACTACTAAAACTCCAAGTGGAGCAAGCGGAGATGATATAAAGACAACTGTTTCTGTTCCTGCAGGTACTCTCACCACAGGTTCTCAGAGTAATCTTACAATTGACATTGTTTCTGTCGATATAGCTCAGGATGTAGCTGCTTCTATGGAATTTGTTGCTACTTCCGGAGTTCCTGTTGCTGCTTTGTCTATTAATCTTACAGAGATTACCACTACAACAGATTCAAGCGGTAATATTTCAGTCAGGGAAGAAGCGATTACTACTTTTGCTGAACCTGTTACTGTTTCAACTTACATTGAAAAGAATCTTTCAAATGTTAGTGTTTATTATAACGGCGACTTGGCTCAGCCCACAAATGTCACTTATGACCCCAATACGGGCCTTCTGACTTTTAAAACTACACACTTCAGCAGCTTCTTTGTAACAAGCGATATCGAAGCTATGAATGTTACTACCGGTGTTTCTTATTCAAAGCTTTCTGAAGCAATTGATAAGGCTCAGAACGGTCAAACAATTAAGCTGATGAGTGATGTGGTGTTTACAGATGGATTTAAGATTGCAAAAACTCTTAGCCTTGATTTGAACAATCACTCCATAGGAGCAACATCTAATTTTGATCCTACTGACTATGTTGCAGATGGCTACTATGCAGAAGAAATATCGGGAGAAAGCAAGTGGGTTATTAAGTCCCTCTTTGATGGTGGTAATGGAACAGAGAAAGATCCTTTCATAATTGGTGATTATAAAGCTTTTCAGAATGTCTCTAAGCTTTATGATGCAGGATATTACTATTACAAGGTAAAAGACGGCGTTACCAGCATCACGTGTGAAAATTGGACTCCTGTGAACCTTAACGGTTCCATAGATGGTAATAATGTAACCATCAATTCTCTGGACCAGCAATTATTCAGAAATGTCGGTACAGCACCGTCAGATGAAACCTATGTTGTTAAGAATTTCACTGTGAATGCCAGTATAGAGATTGATGGATCTGGAGCAGCCCTTATACGTCAGGCAGGAAACAATCTGGAGATGAACAATATTACCGTTCATGGTCATATTGAAGGTAATAACGGTGCTGCCTCATTTGTTTTTTTCGGACCCGGTAACATATCCGGTGAAGGCAACGAAAAAATGAATTGGAAATTTGTTGAGTGTTTTTCTGATGCAACGATAGTTGCTACCGGTGATGTTGCGGTCGGCTTTGTAAAACACCCATTCTGTTATGCATCTCAAAGTGGCGGGAATAAGGCTGCACAGGATTGTTGTCTGATTACAATTGAAGACTCGGTTTTCACAGGCACTTTGAATTATCCGAATGGCAGTAAATTTGGATACAAATACTTTGTAGGAAATGCCAATGATATGCTTGTGAAAACGATATACAGCCAAGCTTTTATTGGCAAATACGGCAATCCGGAAGGTACTTTGTATGGAACGCCTTCTAAAAAAACGGACGGAGTATTCTTTATCGGAAATTATCCGACAGAAGGTCCAAAAATTTCCGGATATTCAGATTATGGAACATGCACGGACAAGTATCTTGGAAATTGCATTCCGCTGAACGCAACCAATGGAAATCTTCCGGACAAGTACTCAGTATTCACAGTTAATAAGACTGACAATGCAGTTCGTGCAAAGGCAGTTCTGGAAATTGCGCCCAACGATACAAATGACAAGGGAAGTTATCTTGGTACATACATGAGTGAAGAAATAGACCTTACTTCAGTTACCGGTTCATTC
>CAJOPP010000501.1 GCA_905236365.1 uncultured Lachnospiraceae bacterium | reverse complement strand
TAACGAACTGTTACTGTGAAAAGAAGGACATTCCTTATTATGGTAGCATTTTTCTTTTTTTCGTGTTAAAATATAGGTAATACAGATAATGAAATATTCCACATCGTATGATAGTTGTACAAGCTTCGGCATCAACTGATATACGATAAGATATATGTTACACTTTTGAATAGGGGGTATTTGTAATGGGAAGAGAATTTATTGAGATTGGAGATGTCCCAAAGGGCTATGAAAGCAGGGTAAAACAAAGTCTGAAATTTAAAACCGGTAAATTCGTATGGCGTTGTCGCTTCACCACCGCTTTAGATCCGTCTACTATCACGTCCGAAAATTTATATGTGGAGAGTGAGTTCGGATCCCGGATGGATACGAAGTTTACATATGATGATGCGAATATGGAAATCGAATTAGAACCATTAGAACCATATGCTCAGGATACCGACTACTTTTTACATATCACAACAAAAGTAAAGTCAAGAGGCGGACAATATTTAAAAGAACCGATCATGATAAAGTTTCGGTTATAATCGGTATGAGAGAACAGATAATCGATGGTGGAGGTCAATTTGACTCTCCACCGTTTTTATATTTTTCACGATATTCTTCTACAAATCCTTTAAACACGTCCCATCGGTCTTCATGCTCTACAAAATACTTGGGACAGCATTTTCCGGTCACATCATAGTGGCGGATCAGATGATCCATATCCAGATTATAGTAATTCATCAGCTTTGCCACCAAATACACACAGTTATTATAGGTCGCATCGTTAAAATTGCCGGTGTCATCCGGATGGCACATCTCAATGGAAATACAAATCTCATTGAGTTGATTCGAGCAGTATGCCATCTCATTACATGGCACACACTGAATAATCTCTCCATCCAGTCCAATCACAAACTGGGCACTGGCAAAGGTTTCTTCTGTATCCTTCAGATTCTCAAAATAATTACGATTCTGCTCTGCAGTCGAGCCCGGGTTAGCCGTATAATGAATTACAATATACTGTGGGTTGGTAGTAAGCGACAGTCCCGGTCTGGAATACCGGTTTACGGTAAGAAATTCCTCTGTAATCGGGAGATCCGGAAACAGATCTGCCACCCCTCCTAACGGAGGAACTTCTATTACTTCCGGAACCGTCGCCTCTGTCTCTTCCTCACTTTTCATTTGACGGTAAAAATGCCGGATGGAGAAAATTACCGCCAGCAGCACCACCAGAAAACAGGCTCCTAAAATACAATTCCCAAGCCATCGTTTTTTTCGTTTTTTCCATTTTCTCCGCTTTGCATTCTGCTGCCGTTTCTTTCTCATTTCATTTGTATCCTGATAAAATTTCTGATATCGCTTTTTCATTTTTCTTCTCTTATGGGCTTACTGGAACGTTCATCCTGACTGAGTGGAAAGCCATATCGTTTAATCCATAACAATATGTCGATTAATTTCCTCACAGGTCTTCTGAATCGTTTCTGATCGGTCTCCAATCAGTTTGAACTTGTCCTTCCGGGTCAGCTTCTTAATGGCATACTCCCGCTTCATTGCCTCCTGTTTCGTGGCATACATCTCATAATACACCAATCTTACCGGAAGCCTCGACCTTGTATACTTTGCACCTTTTCCCGCATTATGACAGAGCATCCGTTCTTCTAAATGATTCGTCCAACCGGTATAAAGCGTTCCATCCCTGCATTCTACCACATATGTATATGCAATACCCTTCATCCCTTGTCACCTTTTCTCTTATAATAAAGCCCTTGATTACAAATACCTATCCGCAAACACGATAGAACAATTTACCTGTATCTTACCACAATCTCTACCCTATATCAATGGAACACCGAAAAGCGACTCTGTAAGTCCATCAAAGGCGAATTTTCTATTATTATAAACACTATAATGGGGTTGGACGGCAAAAGTGTGCTTCATAAATGCTATATTGTTTGTGCAGCTTAACAATGAAAAACATAAATGTATACTTTTAACTCCAAACCATAATTGCTATTTCTATCATTATATGCTGTTTTCTCCTATTTGTGCAGAAAAAAATCAAAATAAAAAGAGCTGTCACACTAAGAAAATCTACTATAATACAGCTGCGGATTCGATGATTCCTCCTGCTCTATTACAATGATTGTTCTTAATGCGACAGCTCTAAATTCTCTTTGTCAAGACTCGCTTACGACTGAGTTAAAATCATCAAGCCGGAAGATTGACCTACTCTTGATGCCTTCCAAAAGCATTTTGTGATTTGACGATCTACTCTTCCTCTTTCTGCGGAGCTTTCACTTCTAAGCATAGCTCTTCCAACTGCTTTGAATCTACAACATCCGGTGCATTACTCATCAGGCAGGAAGCATCTTTCACCTTCGGGAATGCGATCACATCGCGGATGGAATCCGCTCCTGTCATCAGCATGATCATACGGTCAAGACCAAAGGCAAGTCCTGCATGAGGCGGTACTCCGTACTTAAAGGCATTTAACAGGAATCCAAAGCGGTCGTACGCTTCTTCTTTGGAGAATCCCAGTAAACTGAACATTTTCTCCTGCACATCATCCTGATGGATACGGACAGAACCACCACCCAGTTCTACACCATTTAATACAATATCATATGCTTTCGCTCTTGCCTTACCCATATCGGTATCCAAAAGCTCCAGATCCTCATCCATCGGCATGGTAAACGGATGATGCATTGCGGTATACCGCTCTTCTTCATCCGACCACTCAAATACAGGGAACTCTGTAACCCATAAGAAACGAAAATCATCTTTTTGTACCAGGCCTAGCTGATCTGCCAATTCGCAACGAAGTGCTCCCAATACAGAGAATACAATCTTATCCCTGTCAGCTGCAAATAACAGCAAATCTCCCGGTTCTCCTTCTAACGCCTGAACCAAAGCGTTCATTTCCTCGTCCTTCATAAATTTTGCAAAAGATGATTTGAAGCTGCCATCTTCCTGAATAGCGATGTAGGCAAGACCCTTTGCACCATATCCTTTTGCAAAATCAACCAGTGCATCAATCTTCTTTCTAGGCATTGCACCCTGCCCCTTCACATTGATACCCCGCACAGAGCCACCATTCTCAAGGGCTCCCTTAAATACCACAAATTCGCAGTCCTTGACAAGATCCGATACATTTTTAAGTTCCATGCCAAAACGAATATCCGGTTTGTCGGAACCAAAACGCTCCATTGCTTCCTTCCACGTCATTCTCTGAATCGGAAGCGGCACTTCTACACCTATGCTCTCTTTAAACACCTTTGCCAGGAGTCTCTCATTTACATCCAATACATCTTCCACATCCACAAAGGAAAGCTCCATATCGATCTGGGTAAATTCCGGTTGACGATCCGCACGCAAATCTTCGTCACGGAAGCATTTTGCCACCTGATAATAGCGTTCATATCCGGAACACATCAAAAGCTGTTTGAAAATCTGCGGAGACTGTGGCAGTGCATAAAACGTTCCCGGATGTACACGGCTTGGCACCAGATAATCTCTCGCTCCCTCCGGTGTGGACTTATTGAGGATCGGTGTCTCAATCTCTAAGAATCCTTCTTCTGCAAGGAAGTTCCGGATGATGCTGACTACCTTGCTTCGTAACATCAGGTTACGCTGAAGATCCGGTCTTCTAAGATCAAGCGGACGATATTTCAAACGAACATCTTCCTTGGTCTTGGAGTTCTCCTCAATTGGAAACGGAGGTGTCTCTGC
>CAJOPP010000500.1 GCA_905236365.1 uncultured Lachnospiraceae bacterium | reverse complement strand
TGCATTCAGACAGATGTTCGGAGCAGAGGGATATGAGGTTGTTGCAATCAACGATTTAACAAGTCCTAAGATGTTAGCTCACTTATTGAAGTATGACTCTTCACAGGGCAAGTATGAGAAGGCTGACACTGTTACAGCTGGTGAGGATTCAATCACAGTTGATGGCAAAGAGATCAAGATTTATGCTTTCCCAGATGCAAACAATTGCCCATGGGGAGACTTGAATGTAGACGTTGTTTTAGAGTGTTCAGGTTTCTATACCAGCAAAGAGAAAGCTCAGGCTCACATCAATGCAGGCGCTCGTAAGGTAGTTATTTCTGCACCGGCAGGTAATGATCTTCCAACTATCGTATACAATACAAACCATGAGACATTAAAGGCAGAGGATACTATCATTTCGGCTGCTTCTTGTACAACAAACTGTTTAGCACCTATGGCTGATGCTCTTAATAAGTATGCAGAAATTCAGTCTGGTATCATGGTAACTATCCATGCTTACACAGGTGATCAGATGACTCTTGATGGACCTCAGAGAAAGGGTGACTTAAGAAGATCTCGTGCAGCAGCAGTTAATATTGTTCCTAACTCAACTGGTGCAGCTAAGGCGATCGGTCTTGTTATTCCGGAATTAAATGGTAAGTTAATCGGATCTGCTCAGCGTGTTCCTACCCCGACAGGTTCTACAACTATCTTAACAGCAGTTGTTAAGGGTGCTGATGTAACTGTTGATGGTATCAATGCAGCAATGAAGGCAGCAGCGAATGAATCATTCGGTTACAATGAGGATGAAATCGTTTCATCTGATATCATTGGTATGAGATATGGTTCATTATTTGATGCAACTCAGACAATGGTATCTAAGGTTGCTGATGACTTATATGAGGTACAGGTAGTTTCTTGGTATGATAACGAGAACTCTTATACCAGCCAGATGGTTAGAACAATTAAGTACTTCTCAGAGTTAGCATAATTAGTGCAAATAAGGCGAATAAGCATTGTCGGACAGTTATTTTAGAAGACAATATATACTGAAAAGTATTAAGACCTTAGAGGTCCGGTCATTTGGACCGGACCTTTTTTTCTGAGTGTTTGCCCAAGGAGGCAATGGCAAATACCGTAAGGATATATGCTATATACTGTGACAAAGGAATTATTCTATCAATATAGGTTCCAAAGTCAAAGTGTTTCATGGATAAGTTCATTACAAAAGTAATAATAGAGGATGGCAGATGAGGATGGTTTCATCGAACTTCTATATCTGGATTCTCTAATATCAAATTATATATGAAAGGAGCATAACAATGCTTAATAAAAAATCAGTAGATGATATCAATGTAAAAGGAAAAAGAGTATTAGTTCGTTGTGATTTCAACGTACCACTTGACGCAGATTTAAATATCACAGATGAGAATCGTCTGGTTGCAGCGTTACCTACTATTAAGAAATTAATTGCAGATGGTGGTAAGGTAATTCTTTGTTCTCACTTGGGTAAGCCAAAGGGAGAGCCGAAGCCGGAATTGTCATTAGCTCCGGTTGCTAAGAGATTGACTGAGTTATTGGGACAGGAAGTAAAGTTTGCAGCAGATCCGGAAGTAGTGGGACCGAACGCAAAGGCAGCAGTAGATGCTATGCAGGAGGGAGAGGTTATCCTGTTGGAGAACACTCGTTACCGTGCAGAGGAGACTAAGAATGGAGAGGCTTTCTCTAAAGATTTAGCTTCTTTATGTGATGTTTATGTAAATGATGCTTTCGGAACAGCCCACAGAGCACATTGCTCTAATGTTGGTGTGACAGAATTTGTAGATACTGCTGTAGTAGGTTACTTAATGCAGAAAGAAATCGATTTCTTGGGAAATGCAGTCAATAATCCGGAGAGACCTTTTGTAGCAATTCTTGGTGGTGCTAAGGTTTCATCTAAGATCTCTGTTATCGAGAATTTATTGGATAAGGTAGACACTTTGATCATCGGTGGTGGTATGGCTTATACTTTTATGGCTGCACACGGTGAGGAAGTTGGTAAATCTTTATTAGAGGAAGATTATAAAGAGTATGCATTGAAGATGGAAGAAAAAGCAAAAGCAAACGGCGTGAAATTATTGATTCCTGTTGACACAACGGTAGGTGATGATTTCTCTAATGACTGTAATATTAAAGTAGTTGGACGTGGTGAGATTCCGGCAGATTACGAAGGTCTTGATATTGGACCAAAGACTGCAGAGTTGTTTGCAGATGCTGTTAAAGATGCAAAGACAGTTGTTTGGAATGGACCAATGGGATGTTTCGAAATGCCAAACTTTGCAAAGGGTACTGTTGCAGTAGCAAAGGCATTAGCAGAGACTGACGCTGTTACAATCATCGGTGGCGGTGATTCAGCAGCAGCTGTTAATATTTTGGGATTCGGTGACAAAATGACTCATATCTCTACCGGTGGTGGAGCTTCTCTTGAGTTCTTAGAGGGAAAAGAGTTACCAGGTGTTGCTGCCGCTAACGATAAGTGAGACCTTAACGAAAGCAAGCCAAAGGCGCAGCTTGAGTTTAGTTCGAACTTACGCATCGATACTTAACGAATTCGAGCCCTAAGGCGAGAAATGAGTTTAATATATAAAATTTTGAATTTAATAATAAGGAGAAAATAAAATGGCAAGAAAGAAAATTATCGCCGGTAACTGGAAAATGAACAAGACACCAAGCGAGGCGGTTGCATTAATCAATGAATTAAAGCCGTTAGTAGCGAATGATGAAGTAGATGTTGTATTCTGTGTACCAGCTATTGATTTATCTGTGGCAATTGAAGCTACAAAAGGAACCAATATTCAGATTGGTGCTGAGAATATGTATTTTGAAGAGAGTGGTGCCTATACTGGCGAGATTGCTCCGAACATGTTAACAGATTTAGGTGTTAAATATGTTATCATTGGTCACTCAGAGAGACGTGAGTATTTCGCTGAGACAGATGAGACGGTTAACAAGAAAGTATTAAAGGCACTTGAGCATGGTATTACTCCGATTCTTTGCTGTGGTGAGTCACTGACACAGAGAGAGCAGGGAATTACGATTGACTGGATTCGCCAGCAGATTAAGATTGCATTTTTAAATGTAACCGCTGATCAGGCTAAGACGGTTGTAATCGCTTATGAGCCAATCTGGGCAATCGGAACCGGTAAAACTGCTACTTCTGATCAGGCAGAGGAAGTATGTGCAGCAATCCGTCAGGTTATTGGTGAGATTTATGATGAGGCAACTGCAGATGCAATCCGCATTCAGTATGGCGGATCTATGAATGCTGGTAATGCAGCAGAGTTACTTGCAAAACCGGATATCGATGGTGGTTTAGTAGGTGGAGCTTCCTTAAAGGCAGAATTTGGTAATATTGTAAACTACAACAAGTAATAATAGGGACTTTCGTGCAGGATTTGCCTGCACGAAAGTCTTTTTGGTGTAAATAGTTTTGTTTATCAAAGCGGAATTGTTCTTTAGAACATAAGCTATGAAAATACGGAGGAGAATAAATGAATACAGATCACAAACGAATACATCTTTTCTTTTTATGGTTTGCAGTTTTGTTATGGGGTATTATCTGGTTGGGTATCAATGGGGTTTCTGTTCAGGCGGCAACCAAGAAACCTGCCAAGCCGCCGGCTCCGACGATACGAGTTGCAGAAGACGGTACAATAATTGCTGATCTTCCGAAAAGTGTAGTAAACAAGGTGGATGGTTATGCGGTTTATGCCAGCAAAAATATAAGTGGCGGTTATGAGATGGTCGGTCAGCAAATGGTGAGTTACTGTTACACGGTTGAAGAAGCTTCATCTTGTCGTCTGTGGTTGAATAGCGACATACCGGGCACTTATTATTTTAAAGTTAGAACGTTTAATATGACTTCGTCCTGGAAAGAAAAATACAGTTCCTATTCGGAAGCAACTGCTTTTGAATGGTTATGGAGTCTGAAAACAAAATCAGCAGGCAGTAATCAGGTCAATCTGATCACGAATGAGGTAAGAGGACCGATTGGCACCGTGGTGGAAAATCGAACTCCGCAAGAATACGAGATTTATCGTAGTACATCTGCGGATGGTACATTTACCCTGTTGGCTTCTTATGACAGTGGTGAATTTTCGGAAAGAAATGATTATGCTTATACAGATCAACAGGTTACACTCGGAAATACTTACTATTATAAGGTGAGAGCATTGTTTTATGATGAAAATGCATATGATCATTATCAATATCCATATGACTACGATGAAGATTATTATGATGGGGGATCGTATAACAGACAGCAAAATAATGGGGATGCGGGTGTGAATGTAATAAACACCAAACCACAGCCGATTTATGCATTCGATACTAATATAGCAGAAGGGCATCCGGGTCCGCTTTCTACAACTTCTTTGACATCGAAAGCACAGAAGAATAACAAACTAAAGTTGTCATGGAAGGGAGTAAATGGCGTAAGTGGTTATTATTTATACCAGGTTGGACAAGACGGACGAAAGCAGATTGCAAAGACATCGAAAACTTCATATACATGGAAAAAACGGGAACATTCAGTTAATTACCAGGTAGTTGTAGTTCCTTATATAAAAGTGGATGGCAAAGAGATTACCGGGGCTGACAGTGAAATTTTTTCTGCGTTGATGAATTACTATACGAGTCCTTATGACGATAAGATTACAAGATTTTTTGGAAAGAATGCTTCGAAAAAATTTGCAAAGTATGAGGATAGCCGACATTCAGGGAAAACATATTACAGTTCTGAGTCGGAGGCGAGAAAACAGATGAAAACAATTGTGATTAAAGTCTGGGATTTTAAAAATGGAAAATCCGGAAAGAAAATCACCAGAACATTTCATTTGACGGTACATAAGAAGGTTGCTCCTTCTCTTAAAAAAGCTTTTGATGAGATATATAAAGGCAAGGAGAAATTCCCGATTCATGATATTGGTGGATATTCTTATCGGTGGGGACAGCATGGTGTTGGGTTGGCGGTTGATATTAATCCCAATGAAAATGCGCAGTTTGTCAATGGAAAAGCAGCTGTTGGAAGCTTTTACAAACCGGGGAAGAATCCGTATTCCATTCCCGCCAATGGAGAAGTTGCCAGAATTTTAGGAAAATATGGTTTCACGCAGCTTCAGGGTGATTATATGCATTTTTCTTATTTTGGAACATGATTAAAAATAGCACAGGAAAGCAATTTCCTGTGTTTTTTTTATGAAGATGAAAAAAAAGCTTTTCAACTTCGGATAAAACAGTTATAATGTTTACCGTATATGAAAACAAGAGGAAAGAGGTATGAAGATGTACAAGATTGTAAGTAAAGAAACGCTCAACAGTGCAGTTGAGTTGATGGAAATTGAAGCGCCATTTGTAGCAAACAAGTGTGAAGCAGGTCAGTTTATTATTGTTCGTGTAGATGAGGATGGTGAGAGAGTACCTCTTACGATTGCAGATTATGACAGAGAGAAGAAGACGGTTACCATCATTTATCAGGTTGTTGGATATTCCACACGACTGCTTTCACAGAAGCAGGTAGGAGATTATGTACAGGATTTTGTGGGTCCGTTGGGGCAGCCGGCTCCATTACATAAGTGTGATCATGTGATTGGTGTAGCCGGTGGTGTTGGTTCTGCACCGCTTTATCCACAGCTTAGAAAATTACATGAGATGGGCGTGAAAGTAGATGTGATCATTGGTGGACGCTCCGAAGAGTTTGTTATTTTAAAAGAGAAGTTTGAAGCGTTTTGTGATCATGTATATATTGCAACAGATGACGGAAGTCTTGGAACAAAGGGATTTGTTACTACTGTATTGCAGGATTTGATTGATAAGGGTGAGAAGTTTGATGAGGTCATAGCGATTGGACCGTTGATTATGATGAAGAACGTGGTAAATGTAACAAAACCACTGAATATTCCAACTGCTGTATCTTTGAATCCAATTATGATTGATGGTACAGGTATGTGCGGAGGCTGTCGTGTGACAATTGGTGGAGAGACAAAGTTCGCATGTGTAGATGGACCGGATTTTGATGGATTTTTAGTAGACTTTGACGAGTGTATGAAGAGACAGGGTATGTTCCGGGAGGAGGAACATGACTGTAGACTGACTGCAGCAAATTAGGCGGATCTGATTTGCTTTCTTGTAGTATAATCCAACCGAATTATCCGCATGTTTCGCATGTCTGATTCAGTTGTGTTATACCAGAAAAGGATCTTCAAAAATGTTGTGGAAGATCAGATGAGGTTTCGTACAATACACAATGGAATAGATGGTTAAAGGAGATTGATACAGATGGAAAAAAATATGAGTATGACGAAAGTAGTAATGCCTGAGCAGGAGCCAAATGTAAGAAATAAAAATTTTTCTGAGGTTTCTTTAGGATATACAAAAGAAATGGCAATGGAAGAAGCAGCTAGATGTCTGAATTGTAAGAATAAGCCATGCATGAACGGTTGCCCGGTGAATGTTCCGATTCCGGGATTTATCGAGAAAGTGGCAGAAGGTGATTTTGATGCGGCTTATGAGATCATTACCAGTGAAAATGCCCTTCCTGCAATCTGTGGACGTGTATGTCCGCAGGAAAACCAATGCGAGGGTAAATGTGTGCGTGGTATTAAGGGTGAGCCGGTAGCAATCGGTCGTTTGGAGCGTTTTGTGGCAGATTATCATATGGCTAACGCTATCCCGACAGAGACTAAGATTGAAAAGAACGGCAAGCGTGTAGCTGTTGTTGGTTCTGGCCCTGCAGGTATTACCTGTGCAGGCGAGCTGATTAAAAAAGGTTATGAAGTCACAGTATTTGAAGCACTTCACAAGGCTGGTGGCGTGCTGAGCTATGGTATTCCTGAATTTCGTTTACCGAAGGATTTGGTTGCAAGAGAGATTGAGACTGTTGAAAAACTTGGCGTGGATATTGAGACCAATGTAATTGTTGGTCGTTCGATTACCATTGATGAGTTGATGGAGCAAGGATATGGTGCTGTATTTGTTGGATCAGGAGCGGGTCTTCCAAGATTTTTGAATATTCCGGGCGAGAACTTATTAGGTGTTTATTCTGCTAATGAGTTTCTAACCCGCGTGAATCTGATGAAAGCGTATAAGTTCCCGGAGGCACCAACACCGGTTAGGGTTGGAAAGAAGGTTGCTGTTGTAGGTGCTGGTAATGTAGCGATGGATGCGGCAAGAACTGCAAAGCGTCTTGGTGCAGAAGAGGTTTATATTGTATATAGACGTTCGGAAGAAGAACTTCCTGCAAGAGCAGAAGAAGTACATCATGCAAAGGAAGAAGGAATTATCTTTAAGCTGTTAAATAATCCATGTGCGATTCATGGCGAAGATGGTAAGGTGACCGGCATTGAAGTAATCAAACAGGAGTTAGGTGAGCCGGATGAGTCTGGAAGACGTTCTCCAAAGCCGGTAGAAGGATCAAATTATGTTATTGATGTGGATACCGTTGTCATTGCAATCGGACAGAGTCCAAATCCGTTGATTCGTCAGACAACGCCTGGGCTGGATACTCAGAGATGGGGAGGAATCATTGTAGAAGAAGATACAATGAAGACCAGCAAAGACGGTGTTTATGCAGGTGGTGATACCGTTACCGGTGCTGCAACAGTCATTCTTGCGATGGGTGCAGGAAAGAAAGCAGCAAAAGCAATTGATGAATATCTGAGTAAGTAATCGGATTTTGACGGAGGTATACAAATGTTTAATAGTGACAGTTTTGTTGAGCAGGTAGTGAAGAATGGAAAACATTCCAAATATTTTGGCTTAAAGATATTATTGTCAATTTTGACAGTTATGGCAGGTTTGGTTATTATGTACTATTTTGGACCGGGATTGCTGGGTCTGTTCGTAGCTCCAATCATTATCATTATCGGTATTTATCTGTTTTTCCTTGTATTAAGCTATCGGGAATTGGAATATGAATATACTCTTACCAACGGAAGCATTGAGATTGCCGGTGTTTATAAGAAAAGCAAACGGAAAGAGTTTTTTCATTTTGATTTTGACCAGGTTGATATGATTGTACCGGCAGATTCAAAACGGATTGAGAATGAAAAATATGACAGAAAGAGTTATTTTGGCTCGAAACAGGGAAACGACAATCAAATCGCTATGCTGGTAGAAATAAAAAAGCACAGAGAATTGATCATTATTGAACCAAATGAAAGAACGCTGGCACATATTAAACTGTATGCCAGAACAAAATGTTCAGATATTTAGCTCAGTCGGAAAAATCCCCTACCTATAAGCTGTAGCATGGGTGGGGTTATGAGAAACTACCCGGTTGGTGTACAAGCAACGCTTGCGTGAAACGCTCCGCAAGGATGCACATGGATTCGAACAGGTATTTCTCTGCGTAGCCGACCCAAATCCTCCTATGTGTCGTTTTAACATATCGTAATTGGGAGTGTGATAGAAATGAAAGATAATGTTATACTAATCGGAATGCCAAGTTGCGGTAAAAGTACAGTCGGAGTAGTGCTGGCAAAAGCAATCGGATATCGGTTTGTAGATTCGGATCTGGTGATACAGGAGCAGACAGGCAGACTACTCAGTGAGATAATTGAAGAAGATGGTTTGAATGTATTTAACGAGATTGAAAACAGGGTAAATGCAGAGCTGGATTATCATCGGGCAGTTATTGCGACGGGTGGAAGTGTCATCTATGGTGAGCAAGCGATGCAGCATTTATGCGAGATTGGAATTGTTATCTATATAGAATTGCCTTATGATGTACTATGTGAGCGGATTGGAGATCTGACTGCCCGGGGTGTTTCTATCAAAGAAGGACAGACTTTTTATGAATTATATGAGGAACGGAAACCGTTATATGAGCGATATGCAGATATTACAGTTTCTGTAAAGGATTTGAGCATTCGTGAAATCGTAAATTGTTTAAAAAAGGAGATAAATGATTATGAGTAAGAAACCAGTTGTTTTAATGGTACTAGATGGTTATGGCTTAAATGACAAGGCAGAGGGAAACGCCATTGCTATGGCGAATACTCCGGTTATGGACCGGTTGATGAAGGAATATCCTTTTGTTCCGGGAAATGCCTCTGGTTTGGCAGTTGGTCTTCCTGATGGTCAGATGGGAAACTCTGAAGTTGGCCATATGAATATTGGTGCCGGACGTATCATCTATCAGGATCTGACGTCTATTACAAAGGCAATTGATGATGGAGATTTCTTCCAAAATGAAGCATTGTTAGAGGCAATCAATAATTGTAAGAAGAATGGTTCTGATTTGCATTTATGGGGATTGTTATCTGATGGTGGTGTTCACAGCCATAATACGCATGTATATGGCATTCTTGAATTATGCAAAAAAGAAGGACTTAACAATGTATATGTGCACCCATTCTTAGATGGGCGTGATACACCTCCTGCATCAGGTAAAGATTATGTGGCAGAATTAGTGTCAAAGATGGAAGAAATTGGTGTTGGTAAGGTGGCATCTTTATCTGGACGCTACTATGCAATGGACAGAGATAACCGTTGGGATCGTGTAGAAAAAGCATATGCTGCTTTGGTCTATGGTGAAGGAGAAACAGCAACAGATCCTATACAGGCGATAGCAGACTCTTATGCGAAGGAAGTAACTGATGAATTTGTACTTCCAACCGTTATTTTGGAGAATGATAAGCCGGTGGCAACGGTAAAACCAAATGATTCTATAATTTTCTTTAATTTCCGTCCGGATCGCGCAAGAGAGATTACAAGAGCATTTTGTGATGATGACTTTACAGGATTTGAGAGAAAAGATGGTCGCATACCGGTTACCTATGTTTGCTTTAAAGATTATGATGAAAGTATTTCAAATAAATTAGTAGCATTTAAGAAGCAGTCGATTGAGAATACTTTTGGCGAATATCTTGCTAAAAATGGCAAGAAGCAATTGCGATTAGCTGAGACAGAGAAATATGCTCATGTTACGTTCTTCTTCAACGGTGGTGTGGAGGAGCCGAACAAAGATGAGGAAAGAATCTTAGTAAAGTCTCCTGCAGTTGCAACTTATGATTTACAGCCAGAGATGAGTGCTCCGGAGGTAAGTGAAAAATTAGATGCTGCGATTACCAGTGGTGAGTATGATGTGATTATTATCAATTTTGCAAATCCGGATATGGTTGGTCATACCGGTGTAATTCCGGCAGCTGTTCAGGCGGTAGAGCGTGTGGATGCATGCGTTGGATCTGCAGTGGAAGCGATTAAGAAGGTGGATGGAGTATTATTTATTTGTGCTGATCATGGTAATGCAGAGAAGATGATCGATTATGAGACAGGTGCACCGCATACTGCACATACGACAAATCCGGTTCCTTTTATTCTTGTGAATTATGGAGATGTGAAGCTGCGTGAGGGTGGATGTCTTGCGGATATTGCACCTACATTGTTGGAGATTATGGAACTTCCTCAACCTGCTGAGATGACAGGAAAGAGTTTGATAGTGAAATAATGATT
>CAJOPP010000499.1 GCA_905236365.1 uncultured Lachnospiraceae bacterium | reverse complement strand
GGCAAAGGGATCTGTCTCGCTCCCGGTTTTCTTAACGACCACAGCGGGCAATTTGCCTGGATTCCATATAATTGCATGGATACGTTCCACTGCGTCCTGGTAACTCACCGACATGATCAGCGTGAGTGTACTGCTTCTTTTGTAAAAACACTGCAAAAACTATATGAAGATGCTGTAGCATTTCCTTTGTAAATGCATGTCATCTTCCGTAACCTAATGTTTACTTTTGATGATCTAAAATCTATGGAGCTTACTGGCTTCGCACCTTACAGTCCTACTTGCATGACTCGTGGAAAGATTGTCTACTTTCCAGACAAAGAATACTTTACCATCCTTGGCAGCGTCGGGAAAAATATTGAAATCATGTCTAATAATACAGGCCATTGCTGAAATCTTATATTTGAAAAAGACTGCTATACCATCATGCACAAGCATGGACTAAGTGACCCTTATCACTACCAACCCTGTATCGGCTCCCTTTATGATGTTGTTCTCTACATTGTAGGACATGATGAATTTCAGATGAGAAACCGCCATAATGTCAGTGCAGAGGAAGAAAAAAGAAGTGGCTCCTATTTCTGAAAGCTCATTGATATTTACGGTCTTACAGCATAAAAGCTCCGGGATTCCTCCCGAAGCCTTGTCTTTAATATGCCCCTCTGTCTATCGAGGTATGAAAGAGTGTAAGCAGAGTCCTTTGACTTGTCAGCTTTTTCTTTGTCCTGTTCCCTGCAAAATCCTCTGTTATCAGAATATAATAATCCACCATATCATCCGTAAGATTGATGTCATAGTACACATCAAAATATGAATGCGTATCTGGATAATCAAATCTGTGATAAGTCTTATCGGAATAGATAACCTCTTCATCCGTGCCAGTAACCTTATACAGGATGACGCTCTTTATTCCGCTACTCATGTTTGCTCCATGCTCACTTCTTATGATCTCATCATCTATATGCTGATCAATGATATTGTCCTGGCAGTAACCGGAAATAACTTTCCCTTCCTTTGTCACAAAGGTAATCTCCGTTCCGTCAATCCCCGGAGGCGTGATGTCATATCTTGTCGTAACATAAACATCTGTCACATGCCCCACATTATCAATAGCTTCTATCTTCCAGACATGCTCACCTTCATACTTTTCTTCAAGAGTGTAAGCCGTTGTGCTTCCACCACTTCTGACTGCATACCCGATATCGTCATAAATCGTAAGACTTTTTACTCCTGATCCCACCGTACTTGTTCCATACAGATAATCGGTTGATCTTACTGATATTACAGGCGCGATATTAGTCCAATCCGTTTCAGTGTTTTCTGCTCCTATAATCACAGGATTTGAATGATCAAGATAGACTCTGCCTGTGCTTGCCTGAATGGAATGCCCCTGAGTATCCGTGGATATTGCATAGAAGTAGTAAATTCCTTCATCCATCTGGGTAAAACTGTCATTCGTCCACCCATGAACACCGCCATGACCGTAACTTCCTACGGTAGTTGTTGCACCGGTAATACAGTTTACCCTGTACAGCGTAATGCTTGAATTTCCCTCTCCTTCGTCATAACCTCTTACATTTACTGTCACATTCCCTGCAGTCCAGTTAGTTGTTGATACCGACAAGAACAATCCCTTTGACTGTGAATATCCGCAGATCGGACAATTCCTGCTATAGTTACCATCCCCGTGGGAATGCCAGCTTGACATCGAGTGGTTTTCATACTGTGTAAGACCACACCTTCTGCATGTCCTCATATGCTGCCTTGAATTTACGCATATCCAAGGTCCCCAGTCATGTCCAAGTGGCGGCGTTGTAAAGATTCTTTCCCCTGGACAGATAGAGCATTTATAAACGACTCTTCCACCTGACGTACACGTAGCAGATATTGCTTCATATAGATACCAGCTATGACCAGAGCAGCCATCGCCATCGTTATACCAGCAGGTCATGCCAACATAACAGCTAGAAATCCCGTACCCCTGACATCCGCAGTCGGCGTTATGACAGCTTCCGGCAAATACAGGCATAACAGGAAAAAGAATAACTGTCAGCAATACGCTTAGCCCTGCCAAAACCTTCATTAAAATCTTCATAAGCGCCTCCCTTACTTACAGCAATTTCCCGCGCAATCCTCTGTGCAGCCACCAACTCCGCCACATGAGGGACAAGCACTGTCTGCATCACTACAGCCTCCATCTGATTCTTTGCCTTTTACATCTCCGCAAGAGCCACAGCCTGCATCAGCTTCACAGCCGCCATCCTTATAAAATGAAAATCCGAGATAAGCGGTCTTTGTATAAGTAACATCTCCCTTAACGTACTGCACAATAGCCGTAAACATCGTAGGATACTTTGTGCCATCCTCC
>CAJOPP010000498.1 GCA_905236365.1 uncultured Lachnospiraceae bacterium | reverse complement strand
TCTCCTGTTTCGGTTGGCAGATCAAACATTACTAAAAGTCTCACAAAGCGGAATCCTGCCATTTCACTCTTTTCCCTCAATAGGACGATAAAACTTCAGCTGCGAAACATCTTTTTCGTTCAAAGCATTCAAAGCGCTTTTTGTGTTGATTTTAATTGCATTTAATACTGAGTGCCGTTGTTCATCAATAAATACTGTCTCCTCCAAGAGTCTCCACAAAGAATGCTTTTCTTCTTTATCGAAGGATTCCGGAAGGTTCTCATAAACCATTGCATCTACAAGAACACGGAAGGGTTCCATCAAGTCGCAGCTGAAGTTAAAATGATTGAACATATTGTCATGGAAGACGCCTAACTGTGTTAAATAACCATTTGCCGCAATCTCTCTATTAAACGCAGAAAGAATCAAGCTATACCCATAATTTAATGCCGCATTGACCGCATTATCTTCCCCTCTGGAAAACTGCATACCAAAAAGGGCATTAAAATACACTTTTGCTGCATGACCTTCACGATTTGTTGCATCTGCCAGCTCAACCTGCCCAATATAAGACTTCAACAATTCAGATTCTTTCTCTTTGCCGATCTTATACAAAAGTTCAGCTTGTCTTCGTATCTTCTCTACCACGATTTCCCGCCATACAGCAGCTTTTATTTCGTCTGACCATGCAATCTGCGCACGGATCTTTTCTGTAGAATCATGGCTTCCGTGGTGTGGAATCAATTCTGCTATAGGGCTTCTTTTGCCATCGCAAAAAATAACCTTCACTTTCTTCTCAACGAGGGCCTCTACCAAACACCCTGTGAATGAAACCGCCGGATTTTCTATGACCAAAACAGCGATTTCATCCACCAGTATTTTTTGAGTCTCCAGTCCACGTACGACCATCAGGCCCATTTTATAATCCAGTTTGGCCTGATTTGAAATAATCACAGTACGCCAGCTCATAGCAGATCCAGAATGTTACCTGAAGTCTTTTCCCAGAGTCCACTGACAGAAGCATCGATTAGCCTTACATCTTGATATAATTTTTTCCAGTTTGATACCGTTGCGCTAAAGTTCACCATTGCCGCAGCATGCTCAGCGCCCCCAATCAGCCTCAAATCACAACCACCGGCAGTTCTGCCAAAGACTTCATGTATATGAAGTAAAGCTTCTGCTTGTTCCTGAACTGTTAAGGAAATAAACTTTTCACGACCTTCTTTCACAATTTCAAGCGGTAGATTGATTCGTTTTGAATAGATCGTATTGCCCATTTTGAATAAGTGAAGATCATAGTATTGAAGATTCCTTTCCTTATCCACTTTATCGTAATGTGGGTCATATACATAGCTCTTGTTTTCTTTGTTTTTTCTTACAAATTCTTCCAGCTTTTTATGATAGAACTGCCATTCATAAGAATCAGAAAACTGAATTATCGGTTGGAAAGCTAAGGTCCTTCCACCGCCCCCTATTCCTGTAATGCATCCTCTGAATCCATCCAGGGAAAGCATTGTGTTGACTTTCCAGGGCCGCATTCCCATCGGGAAGGAGACTTCATCTACCGGCTTCCCGAGTATTTTTTGCAGCCTTTCGAAACTGTATGTTTTTGCAAAATCTGGATCCTTTAAGAACTTCTCTCCATATAGAAGTTCCACAGACATAATAAATACCTCTGTCTTCTTCCCTGCTTTGTACCGTACGGGGATGTAAAACATTGCTCCGGCTTTATTATATCCTCCATACTTTTCTGTAGGCAGCCCTTGCTTCAAAGGCGTCAACCCTTCTGCAGCATGCACCGGCATCTGATCAAACAATCCTCCACGCTTGAAGAAAGCATATTTTGTAAATTGCGCCGTATTCCTTCTTGCTGTGGCAATCACCTTTTGAAGCATTCCTGCACCCGACCAGACGACCTCATCATTCACCACGATCGGATTGCCAAACAATGCCTTTGTATTGAGGGTGTAATTACCATTTGTTTTCAGGTACCATCCCCTTGTAAATTTCATATGATATACATTGCCGGTAACAATATTCAAATATGCATCCACAGCATGGTGAAGATCGTTATATGTCCTTGCTTTAAGAATATCAAAATCATGTCTGAAATCAGTTGTCAGTTTAGCTTTTGGATAAACGATCTCCGTATCAGGGAACTTATCTTTCAGTAATGTCGCTACTGCTTTTGTGGTCTGTGCGGTCTCCGTCATCTGACGACTGACGAAGCCTTCCAACTCTTCTTCCGAAAAAGAAGTATTGCGAACCAATCTCTTATATTTTTCTTCTGTGATCAATCCACTATTCTTCAAAAAAGTCCAGAAGCCGGTCATGTTTTTGCGAATGTCCGCATCTACCGGATATTTATCTCCTTTTGCCCCATTTTCCGAAGAAAGCACAAGAACTTTATTATTCAGGATACTGTCATCCTTTACTTTTGACTGTGGATAAATATGATCGATGTCATAAAGCTTTGTCCCGAGTTGTTCCAGTTCAATGGCTTTCCCACTGTACATTGACTTACCGAGCTGCATATAGTAGAGAAAAAGTCTGTCACTTTGCAGGCGGTTATCCGCATAGTCGCCCATATCTTCCAATTGCTGACGCAGGACACGCACATCTTCATCTCTGCATTGGGCATATAAATCCAAGATTTGCTGTTTCCTGGATTTTGTCCGCTGCCCCTTTTGATCCTCTGTACCTCCTCTGGCCATTTCAATAAAGATACGCTTCGGGGTCCCAAAAGCTTTTTCGATATCTTTTA
>CAJOPP010000497.1 GCA_905236365.1 uncultured Lachnospiraceae bacterium | reverse complement strand
GGCAGCCCAGATCGGCAAAGAAAAAGAAGCGTATGATTTCTTTGGATTCGCAACCAGACTGGATCTGGATGATTATAACCGTAATACAAGAGAAGGATTACATACAACTTCAATTGCGGCAGCATGGATGAATATTGTTTACGGATTCGGAGGTATCCGGACGGATGGAGCAGAACTATCCGTTAATCCGGTTATTCCGGAATCGTGGAAAGGATATAGTTTCCACTTGATTTATAAAGGAGTCCGGTTATTGATCGAAGTGGGAAAAGAGACATTTACGATCTCGGCAAAGGAGAATAAGAAACTGGAAGTTTTGGTATATGGTGAAAAGAAAATAGTCGATGGTAAGTTGGAATTGCCACTGAGAAAGAGAGGATAAGGATGGAAAAAGGAATTATTTTTGATCTGGATGGTGTGATTGTGTTTACAGACCGGTTTCATTATAAGGCATGGAAAAAACTTGCCGACGAATATGGGATTTATTTTGATGAAGTGATCAATAACCGGTTAAGAGGTGTCAGCCGTATGGATTCTCTGGAAATTATTTTAGAGCGGTATGAGGGGGCACCATTGTCTGCACAGGAAAAAGAGAAAATGGCAGAGAAGAAGAATGAGACATACAAGGAATATCTGAAAGAGATGACACCGGCAGATGTGACCGACGAGGTTCGGGATACATTGAAGGAATTGCGGAAAAGAGGATATAAGCTGGCAATCGGTTCTTCAAGTAAAAATGCAACCTTTATTCTGGAACAGGTAAAGCTGACGGATGCTTTTGATAAGATTTCAGATGGTAATAATATCACGAAGTCCAAACCGGATCCGGAAGTCTTTGTCAAGGCAGCTGAGTTTCTGGGGATTCCGGCAGAGGATTGTGCTGTGGTAGAAGATGCAGAGGCGGGAATTGATGCAGCAAAGGCAGCCGGAATGATAGCATGCGGAATTGGAGATGCAGCAGGATATGACAGAATTGATGTCCGGTTATCTACGTTTGCAGACCTGTTGGAGCAGTTTAAGTAAGGCAGAAAATCCGGCAGACTGCAGGGATGTGCAGTTAAAGATGTCAGACAAGCTGAAGCGAATTCTGCAGATATAACGCATGAAATGTTCTTGAAAAAAATGGAAAAGAATTTGTGACAGAGAATCGGAATAGCTTTGGAAAAAGACAGGAAATAACAGAAGATCAGAAAAGACAGATTGAGAAAAGGAGTACAGATACATGGCAAAATCAACACCGAAAACAATGCGAAATACCGTTATTTATTCAATATTTGTTAGAAATTACAGTGAAGAAGGTACCTTTGAGGCAGTTCGAAAGGATATTGGACGAATCAAGGATTTAGGAGTGGATATTATCTGGCTGATGCCGATTCATCCGATTGGAAAGAAGGAGAGAAAGGGTTCACTTGGTTCACCGTATGCAATTCAGGATTATCGTAAGATCAATCCCGAGTTTGGAACATTAGAGGATTTTGAACGGTTAGTGGAAACGATTCATGAAAATGGGTTGAAGTGTATCATAGATGTGGTGTATAATCATACTTCACCGGATTCGTGGTTATCGGAGAATCATCCTGAGTGGTTTTATCATAAACCGGATGGTTCCTTTGGAAATCGTGTAGGTGATTGGTCTGATATCATTGATTTGGATTACAGCAACAAGGAACTGTGGGAGTATCAGATCGAGACACTTAAGATGTGGGCGAAATATGTGGATGGATTCCGTTGTGATGTTGCTTCTATGGTGCCGGCAGAGTTCTGGATTCAGGCGAGAGAGGAAGTAGAGCGTGTTCGTCCGGGCAGTATCTGGTTAGGTGAAACCGTTGATCATGGATTTTTAAAGAGTAACCGGGCAAAAAAGGTGGGAAGCTGGTCGGATGCTGAAATGTTCCAAGCCTTTGATATGAGTTATGATTATGATATATATGAAAAGTACAGAGGATATATGACAGGGAAAAATCCTTTGAGCGGATATGCTGAAGTGATCAATTTCCAGGAGGGGATATTCCCGGATAATTATGTAAAGCTTCGCTTTTTGGAAAATCATGATCAGCCGAGAGCACATTTTTATGTGCCGGATGAGAAAGCACTTCGCAACTGGACTGCATTTCAGTTTTTCCAGAAAGGGGCGGCAATGATCTATAACGGTCAGGAGAAAGCAAGCAGAAGAACACCGGGATTATTTGATAAAGATCCGGTCCGTTGGAACGGAAACGGTGAAGGTGGAAATGATTTGGACCTGACTGATCTGTTTAAGCAACTGATCCGGTTTAAGAAAGAGCAGATGATCGTAGACAGCAGTTATCGTGTGCATGCATTGCCGCATGACATTTTGGCTGCCATACATGTAGAAAATGTTCCGGCTACGGCAGAAAAGAGAGGAAAGACGTTGTTTGGCGTGTTCAGTATGCGTGGAGAGAGCGGAGTGGTTACGCTTAATGATCTTGAGACAAATAATTTTGAAAAAGTCAGCGAAGTGATACCGGATGGTATCTATACGAATCTGATAGACGGATCTGAGGTAGAAGTGTATATGGGTATGGTTTCCTGTGATGGAAATCCAATTATTATAAAGGCTTAGAAGCCTGAAAAGGAGGACAGACAATGAGAGCCAGTGGAGTACTATTACCGATTAGCAGTATTCCTTCTAAGTATGGAATCGGATGTTTTTCGGCAGAAGCGTATGAATTTGTGGATCGGTTAAAAGCGGCAGGACAGTCGTATTGGCAGATTTTGCCGCTTGGTCCGGTGGGGTATGGAGATTCACCGTATCAGTCATTTTCAACTTTTGCAGGAAACAGTTATTACATAGATCTGGAGAAGCTGATTGCTCAGGGTTGGCTTACGGAGGAAGAATGTAATGCAGTGGATCTTGGGAGTAATGATCGTTATGTGGATTATGAAAAAGAGTATTTTGGCAGATACAAACTTCTTCGGAAGGCATTTGAGAGAAGTGGAATTGAAAAAGATGAAGCGTTTCAGAACTATCTGGAAGAGGAAAAAGACTGGCTTCCGGATTATGCACTCTTTATGGCTTTAAAAGATCAAAATGGTGGTAATTCCTGGGATCAATGGTCGAAATCTCTGCGCAATCGGGAAAAAGAAGTGATTGAGGCAAAGAAGGCGGAATGCAGAGAAGAGATACTGTTTTACGAATTTTTGCAGTATGAGTTTACAATTCAGTGGAAAGCTTTAAAATCCTATGCGAATGAAAATGGAATACAGATTATAGGGGATATTCCAATCTATGTATCTTATGACAGTTCGGATGCATGGACAGCAAGAGAGTTGTTTCAATTTGATGAGGATGGAAAGCCATTGGCTGTTGCAGGTTGTCCTCCGGATGCTTTCACGGAATTGGGACAGTTGTGGGGAAATCCGCTTTATGACTGGGAATATCATAAGAAGACCGGATATGAGTGGTGGCTAAGAAGAATTGGATATTGTTTTTCAATCTATGATGTAGTAAGAATCGATCATTTCCGGGGTTTTGATGAATATTATACCATCCCTTACGGTCATGTGGACGCAAGAAGGGGATCCTGGGAGAAAGGACCGGGTATTGAATTGTTCGATATGATCAATGCGAAGTATCCGGACAAGGAGATTATTGCAGAGGATCTTGGATTTATTACGGAGTCTGTGCGCAAACTGGTGAAAGACAGTGGTTATCCGGGTATGAAAGTGTTAGAATTTGCCTTTGATGCCAGAGATGAGAGTTCTTCTGATTATCTACCTTATAAGTATGACAAGAATACAGTTGTTTATACAGGGACGCATGATAATGAAACACTGGTTCAGTGGTTCTGTGAGAGTATTTCTCCGGAAGAAAAAAGGCTGGTTAGAGATTATCTCTGTGACCAGGAGACACCGGATGAGCAGATTTATTATCCGTTGGTTTGTCTGGCGATGGGAAGCGTCAGCAAGCTTTGTATCATTCCGATGCAGGATTGGCTGGGACTTGGAAAAGAAGCCAGAATGAACTATCCGTCTACGCTTGGAGATAATTGGAAGTGGAGACTGTCAGCCGATGATTTTTCGGATGCATTAGTGGAGAAACTTTATCGGACAACAAAAGTCTATGGAAGACTGGGCAGTCAGAAGAAACAGGAGAAGAGTATGGTAAAAGATTATGTAAAAGCAAAATTCAATAAAGAATTAAAGGCATGCACAAATGAAGAGATTTATTCTGCTCTCCTGGATATGGTAAAGGAAAAGGCAGGAGAAAAAGGGGAAAATACCGGCAAGAAAAAAGTATATTACATTTCGGCAGAGTTTCTGATCGGAAAATTGCTCTCCAATAACCTGATCAATCTGGGACTTTTTGAATCTGTAAAGAAAGAGCTGGAAGAAGCAGGAAAAAGTATCTATGAGATTGAAGAAATCGAACCGGAGCCATCCCTGGGCAATGGTGGATTGGGACGTTTGGCAGCTTGTTTTCTGGATTCCATTGCAACCCTTGGAATTCCGGGAGACGGAATCGGTATCAATTATCATCTGGGTCTGTTTAAGCAGGAATTTAAAAACAACCTGCAAAATGAGCAGCCGAATCCATGGATCGAGGAGAACAGCTGGCTTACAGATGCCGGTAAGAAATATCAGGTACAGTTCCGTTATCATACCGTGGAGGCGAAGTTATATGACATCGATGTGACCGGTTATGACAATTCCTGTGGAAAACTTCATCTGTTTGATATTGACAGTGTGGACGAGAACCTTGTGGAAGATGGTATTTCCTTTGACAAAGATGATATTGCAAAGAATCTGACCTTGTTTCTTTATCCGGATGACAGCGACGAGAAGGGACAACTTCTTCGAATCTACCAACAGTATTTCATGGTATCTGCAGGGGCTCAGATGATTATTGATGAGTGTCTTGCAAAGGGATCAAATCTTCATGATCTGGCAGATTATGCGGCAATCCAGATCAACGATACCCATCCGACCATGGTAATTCCGGAATTGATCCGTCTGCTGATGGAGCATGGAATTTGTATTGATGAGGCAATGGAGATTGTGACAAAGACCTGTGCTTATACGAACCATACGATCTTAGCCGAAGCATTGGAAAAATGGCCAATCCACTACTTAGAACAAGTGGTTCCACAGCTTCTGCCAATCATCCGCATTCTGGACAATCAGGTACGCAAGCAGTTCAAGGATCCTTCTGTGTATATCATTGATAGCCAGAACAGAGTACACATGGCACACATTGACATCCACTTCAGCCATAGTGTGAATGGTGTTGCCTATCTGCATACGGAGATTTTGAAGAACAGTGAGTTAAAACCATTCTACGACCTGTATCCGGAAAAGTTCAACAACAAGACCAATGGTATCACATTCCGCAGATGGTTGTTACACTGCAATGAAAAATTGACCGGTCTGATTGAAGATACCATCGGAGATGGCTTCAAGAAGGATGCAGAAGAATTGAAAAAGTTATCCGGGTATAAAGATGATCCGGCATTCTTAGAGAAACTGTTAGCGGTCAAACGGGAGAAGAAGAAAGAATTGGCAGAGGATATCAAAAAGACCATGGGAATTGATATCGATCCGGATTCCATCTATGATATTCAGGTAAAACGTCTCCATGAGTATAAGAGGCAGCAGTTGAATGCATTATATGTGATTCACAAATATTTAGAAATCAAAGCAGGCAGGCGTCCTGAAACACCAATCACGGTAATCTTCGGTGCAAAGGCGGCCCCGGCATATACGATTGCGAAGGACATCATTCATCTGATCCTTTGTCTTTCAGAGATCATCAACAATGATCCGGAGGTAAGTCCATACTTAAAGGTTGTGATGGTGGAGAACTATAATGTGAGCAAAGCAGCCAGACTGATTCCTGCCTGTGATATATCCGAGCAGATCTCTCTGGCATCCAAAGAGGCCAGTGGTACCGGTAATATGAAGTTCATGTTAAATGGTGCAGTGACCCTCGGAACCATGGACGGAGCAAATGTAGAGATTTCAGAACTGGTTGGAAAAGATAATATCTACATTTTCGGAGAAGACAGTGATACCGTCATAAAGCGATATGATGATGGAAGTTATGTATCGAAGGCATACTATGAGAAAGACCCGATGTTAAAGGAAGCGGTTGATTTTATTATATCCGGGAAGATGCTTGAAGTGGGACAGAAAGAAAACTTAGAGAGACTTTATAACGAGTTATTGAATAAAGACTGGTTTATGACATTCCCTGACTTCGCAGACTATGTGGCGGTAAGAGAAAAAGCATATGCGGATTATCAGGACAGAACCGCATGGGCGAAGAAGATGTTAGTGAACATCGCTCAGGCAGGATACTTCTCTTCTGACCGAACAATCAGTGAATATAACAGAGATATTTGGAATATATGATTTTAGAAAACCCCATTCACCACTTTTGCCGGATATAAGTGATGAGGAATGTTCATGAATGCAGAGGATATTATTTTATTTGGAAACGGAGGGAAACAGGATGAGAAAGTATCGGTTGAAAAGTGCCTTGTGTATGCTTATGGTATCTGCCTTGTTATTGACAGGATGTGGAGGTTCTGGCAATAACAGCCAGTCAGCAGTGCCGGAGGCGTCAGAGGAAAGCAAGGAAGCAAATGTGGATCTTGAAGAGACGGATGGAAAGAATACGACAGAGGCAGAAGATTCTGCTGAGGAAGAGAACGCGAAAGAAAATGAATCACTGAGATTTGCACCGGAATGGACAAAAGATGCCGTGATTTATGAAGTGAATGTGCGTCAGTACACAGAAGAAGGAACATTTGCTGCTTTTTCAGAACATTTACAGGAGATTAAGGATATGGGCATCAATACGATATGGTTTATGCCAATCCATCCGATTTCCGAAACCAATCGTGCAGGTACGCTTGGTTCCTATTATTCTATTACAGATTATAAAGAAATAAATCCGGAGTTCGGAACAAAGGAAGATTTTAAGGCAGTAGTAGATAAAGCCCATGAAATGGGATTTCATGTGATGATGGATTGGGTCGCAAACCATACAGGCTGGGATTGCCCGTGGATTACAGAACATCCGGACTGGTATACCCAGGTAAATGGAGAAATTATTTCGCCGGAGGGAATGGGTTGGCCGGATGTGGCGGATCTCAATTATGATAATGTGGATATGCGCAAGGAAATGATTGCCTGTATGCAATATTGGGTGGAGGAATTTGATATTGACGGTTACCGTTGTGATTATGCAAACGGAGTTCCGAAAACCTTTTGGGAGGCGGCAAGAAATGGTCTTTATAAAATTAAACCGGTATATATGTTAGCAGAGGATGATAAGGCGTTATCCCTATTGGATGAAGCGTTTGATGTTAACTACAACTGGCCGCTTTATGATACGCTGATTGCTGTCGCAAAAGATTCCAAGCCGGCAGAACGGATTCAGTTATATATTCCGGATAAGTATCCGGAGGGAACCTATGCACTGAACTTTTTAGATAATCACGATAAGAATTCGTATGAGCATACCATTATGGAGGGAATTGGTAAGGATGCCATTCCGGCCATGTTTGCATTGATCTATACCATTCCCGGAGTACCGTTAGTATATACCGGAGATGAGATTGGATTGGATCACAGTATTGAATTTATGGAAAAGGATCCGATTGACTGGAACAGCAGCGATGTATCATATCGTGAAGTGCTGGCAGCACTTGGCGCAATCCGGAGCCGGAATACAGCACTTTATAGTGGCAATTATGGCGGTGGGATCGAATATTATAATACAGGCAACAAGAATGTGTTCTGCTACTCCCGTGAGAAAGATGGCAATACTGTAAAATGTGTGTTGAATCTCTCAAAAAGAGAGCAGACAGTAGATGTGTCATCCATCTTTGAAGGGACTGAAACCGTTGTGCTTCACGGACAGGGTAGCGAAGTATTGGATATAGAAGAGCACGCGATATCTGAGGAGAAACTGAGTGGGGAGATCACGTTGAATCCCTGGGAATTTTGGATTGCTATTGAGGATAGATAGAGTATAATGTGTTTGACGAGGTGAGTGTACGATGAATTTAAAGACGATTGCAGAGAAAGCGGGTGTCAGCACAGCAACGGTTTCGAATGTTGTGAATGGGAACTTTCATAAAGTATCTGACAAAACACGGATAAAGGTGCAGAAGATTATAGAGGAAAATGACTATAAGCCAAATGCCATGGCAAAAGGTCTGGCTTCCAAGGAAAGCAAGATTATTGGACTGGTAATCCCCAATGTAGAAGAAAGCGGAAATTTTGGAGAGAATCCATATGATGTTCAGATGATTGCGTTGCTGGAGAATTACATACGGAAGCAGGGATATTATTTGATGCTGCGCTGTGTGGGAAGATGTAGAGAGAGTATTCCGCTCTTTTCTTCCTGGAATGTGGATGGTATGATATTTTTTGGTACGTTTAAAAGTGAAGTAGAAGATATCCAGAAAGATCTTCATGTGCCTGCAGTTTTTTTTGATACGTATCCTGAAGAGCTGGAGATTGCAAATGTTGGGATTGACGATTATCAGGCAGGATATCTGTCGGCAAGATATCTGTTGGGAAAAGGACATAGGAATATTGCATTTGTTGGTCCGAGTCATGAAATCCCGGGGGTAATACAGGAACGGTATAAGGGATTTCAGGATGCCTGCAGAGAACAGGGAGTAGAGGTGCCGGAAGAGAACATTTTTGAGGTTGATACGTTGTTTAGCAATGGTGTTGCAGTTGGTCAGCGAATCGCAGCATCCGGAAAAGGAATCACAGCGGTATCGGTCATGACAGATACGGTGGCATTAGGTGTTATGGAGGGATTGCGTCTTTGTGGAATTAGTGTACCGGATGATATTTCGGTGATTGGATTTGATGATCTGGTAGAAGGAAATGTTTCAAGTCCAAAGCTTACGACGATTTCGCAGCATCCGGAACGAAAGGTAAATGAGGCCGGTGACATTCTTTTTCAGATGATACGGGAAGGTAAGCAGATGGTGATCAATAAAAAGATTGATGTAGAGATTATAGAACGGCAGTCGGTTCGGGAAGTGCCTGTGTATACCAGTTGATCTTCGGGTCTGAAAAGGCAGATTTTTAGTTTAACTGCAAATACTGTAGAATGGTCTTTGGCTCCAACGTTGGTTGCTGTTCAGACGCAATGTCATGATGTCGGGGTCAAAACTATGCTTCACAAAGTATATTCGTCAAGCTGCACATACAATATAGCATTGAAACAAATTCAGGCTGTGGAAGTAAGACCATGAGAATCGTGGAAGCCCTTGCTGAACACGATTCT
>CAJOPP010000496.1 GCA_905236365.1 uncultured Lachnospiraceae bacterium | reverse complement strand
TCCACGATTTACAGAATTGTACAAGAGTGTCTTACGAATATAGTAAAACATGCGGAAGCTGATAGAATTTTATTTCATACCAAGTGTGTGAATGACTACTATCATATTACAATAGAGGATAATGGTAAAGGATTCGTAAAATCGAAAGTTGACGAAAAGAAAAACAGTCACTTTGGTCTTTCCATATTAGAAGAAAGAGTCGCTATCCTGGGTGGGACTGTTGATATAAAATCACAAAAAGATAAAGGAACAAGAATTAATATTGATATTCCCATGAAATCCATTACCTTAACTGAAGAATCAGATAATTAATTTGTTTAGAGTAGCTACTGATCTATATGCATAACATTATACAGAAACGAGGTTAAGATGGCAATAAAGGCAATGTTGGTTGATGATCATGTATTGATGAGAGAGGGAATCCGTCAATTATTAGAATTTGATGGTAGTATACAAGTAATAGAAGAGGCTAGTAATGGTGTTGAATGCTTAAAAAAATTAGCTGTTACTACACCGGATATTCTATTGCTTGATATCAACATGCCTCAAAAAAATGGATTAGAAGTTTTGGAAGAAATTAAACGAAGAAGAATAAATGTGAAAGTTCTGATTCTCACTGTACATAATGAAATTGAATATCTTATAAAAGCCGTGGATATTGGGGCTGATGGTTTTATTAATAAGGATTCGGAATCTTCAGAATTAAAAAGGGCAATACAGACAATCGTAAAAGGGGAAAGTTATATTCAACCCAGCTTGATTCCTGCACTTAATAGCAGATTGATTTCCAGGGATACAGACAAAGATAAAATTGATACTCTCACCAAACGCGAATATGAAATTTTGATTCAGGTTGCAGGAGGTAAATTAAATAAGGACATTGCTTTATCTCTGAACATTAGTGAAAGAACAGTGAAAAATAATATTACCAAAATATTTAAGAAGATTGGAGTGACAGATAGAACTCAGGCTGCTGTATTTGCTATAAAAAATAATATGATTGATCTTTATTAATCAGATACTTCGTCAGCACCTTGGGGTATCTGATTTTTCTTGATATTGCAGAGATTGCAAAAGAAAATTATTAAACCTAATGGATGTTTATTAAATGTTTCATGTGAAACATTTAATTTTTCTACAAAATATAAACACAAGATAATGTTTCATGTGAAACATTGAAACCCTAAATCTAGTGAACAGGTATGTGAAACATCAAAAAATTCATATGTGAAACACAAATTTTCATACAATTCTTAGATCCATGTTTATCAGTTTATTTTATCAAATATCACTATTCAAAATCTGTAGAATATAGAATAGTTGCATTTTTTGCTATTTTTATATAGATATGAAGTATTTTTAGTGTTATAATTGAAAGGCGAAACATAAGAAAGGTGAAAGAAAATGGGAAAAATAATTGCAGTTGCAAATCAGAAAGGTGGCGTTGGGAAGACTACGACGTCTATTAATTTATCAGCTTCCCTGGCTGCCAAGGGTAAAAAAGTATTGGTTATAGATACGGATCCTCAGGGTAACACCACCAGTGGATTTGGTATTGATAAGAATCATCTCGATAACACAATCTACGAGTTGATTTTGGGAGAGTGTTCATTGAGTGATTGTATCATTAAAGATGTTGTAAAAAATGTATCTGTAGTTCCTGCTAATGTGAATCTTGCTGCAGCAGAGATTGAGTTGATCGGCGTAGATAAGAAGGAATATATTCTCAAGAATGAAGTGGATTATGTGAAGGATGATTATGATTTCATCATTATTGATTGCCCGCCTTCTCTGAATATGTTGACGATTAATTCTATGACAACTGCCAACAGTGTACTTGTTCCGATTCAGTGTGAGTATTATGCATTGGAGGGATTGAGTCAGTTGATCCATACAGTGAATCTGGTAAAAGAGAGATTGAATCCTTCTCTGGAGATGGAAGGTGTGGTATTTACAATGTATGATGCAAGAACCAATCTGTCCATGCAGGTAGTGGAAAATGTGAAAGCAAATCTGAAGCAGAAAGTATACAAGACATTGATTCCAAGAAATATCAGACTTGCAGAGGCACCCAGTTATGGTATGCCTATCAATGTATACGATGCAAAGTCTGCCGGTGCGGAAGCATATATGATGCTGGCAGATGAAATTCTTGAAAATTAGTTTATAAACAAAAGTAACCATTCAGAAAGGAAAAGATTATGGCGGCCAGAGGATTGGGTAAAGGGTTAGATTCATTGATTCCGAACGCAGTCGGAGAAGCAAAAACAAAAAAAGAGACAAAGCCTCAAGAAGAAAAAGTACAGGCAGTCGAGGAAAAAAAACCGGAAACAATCGTAAAGATCACAAAAGTAGAACCAAACAGAAAGCAGCCTCGTAAAAATTTTGATGAGGACGCTCTTCAGGAGTTGGCTGATTCTATCAAACAGTTTGGATTGTTGCAGCCGATTTTGGTTCAAGACAGGAAGGATTATTACGAGATCATTGCCGGTGAGCGCAGATGGAGAGCTGCCAAGCTTGCGGGCTTGAAGGAGATTCCTGTGATCATCCGCGATTATTCCGAACAGGAGATTGCGGAGATTTCCCTGATCGAGAATATTCAGAGAGAGGATCTCAATCCAATCGAAGAAGCACAGGCTTATAAAAGATTATTGACAGAGTTTAACTTAAAGCAGGACGAAGTAGCCGAGAGAGTTTCTAAGAGTCGTTCCGCAGTTACCAATTCGATTCGTCTGTTGAAGCTGAGTGATGAAGTGCAGCAAATGGTCATTGAAGAAATGATCACCACCGGACATGCCAGAGCATTATTGGCAGTGGAGGATCAGGAGGAACAGTACAATCTGGCACAAAGGATTTTTGATGAAAAGCTTTCTGTCAGAGATGTGGAAAAGCTGATGAAAAATTATCAGAAGCCTCCTAAGGCCAAGAAGAAAGAAGATAAGTCTCTTGAAGTGATCTATCAGGATATTGAAGAAAAGTTGAAGCAGAAGCTCAGCACCAAGGTAACTGTCACTTCAAAGGGTGAAGGAGCAGGTAAAATAGAGATCGAATTTTATAATCATGAAGATTTGGACAGGCTGTTAGATATGTTAGGTAACTAACAAATATAAAATGAAAGGTCAGATTATGAACAGTAGTATTTTAGATAAGGTCGGTTTAGGTGGCCTGGATCCTGGATTTTTGCTGATCGGAATGGCAATTGTCTTCGTAATCTTATTGATCATCATCGTTATGTTGATCGTACAGATTCAGAATACAAAGAAGCTGAGAAAAAGATTAGACAAATTTCTGGTGGGAAAGGATGGCGCCAGTCTGGAACAGGATATCATTGCATTATGTGAAGATAATAAGTTCTTAAAGATTGACACAGACAAAAATAAAAAAAACATAGATATACTATTCCAGAAAATGCAATGTACATATCAGAAAATGGGACTGATCAAATATGATGCATTTCAACAAATGGGGGGCCAGCTAAGTTTTAGTCTGGCATTGTTGGATGAGAGTGACAACGGTTTCATTATCAATTCTGTACATAGTTCAGATGGATGTTATTCCTATACAAAGGAAATTGTATCAGGGGAAAGTGATGTACCTTTGAGTACAGAAGAACAAAAAGCGTTGGAAATTGCTATGGGGAAAGATCAATCTTAAGAGAAAAATATTAGGGGATGATGAAGGGTGATTAGGAAAAGTGTGAAGAATCTGGTCGGGGGTGAGATTCTGGCTAAACCTGTGATGAGTTGGGATTATCAAATGATTCTTCCGGAAGGTACATGCATTAAAAAAGAATATATCAGTCATTTGGAAGAATTGGGAATTCTGGAAGTGTATGTGAAGGATGAGGAGCGTTTAAGCACCCATGAGATTGCTATTTTGCGCTCTGATATTGAGGATTCTGTAAAAGTAAAAGTTAAGGATATCCTGGAGCGTCACACTTATCAAAAAAATGAAGAACTTGCAGAGCTTAGTGAGACCGCAGACAGTATCATCACTAATATAGTAGAAGAAGAAAAGGTTGTAGAAAAAATATATGATATCAAAGAAAGAAGTACTGATATTTATGAGCATTCCATCAACACTTGTTCTTTGGCTATATTAACATCACTGAAACTGGGAATCAAAAAGGAAATCATACATGACATCGGTGTCGGCTGTTTGCTTCATGATTTGGGATTGAGATATACTACCATTGATTTAATAGAAAAAGATGTGCAAAGCTTAAACCATCAACAGACAATCGAATTCAGAAAACACCCGGTGTATGGATATACTTCGATTCAAAAGGAAACCTGGATTTCAGATATCAGTAAGTCTATTATTTTGTATCATCATGAAAGACTTGATGGATCCGGATTCCCATTGCGCACCAAAGATATTCCCTTTGAATGCCAGATCGTAAGTGTGTGTGATGCATTTGATGAAATGATATGCGGTATCATCAATAAAAGCATGAAACTTTATGAAGCTGTTGAGTATCTGAAAAATACAGGCGGGACACTATTCAATAAAAAGATTGTTGATGCATTGTTAAGTTTTATAGCTGTCTATCCTGCCGGAAGCCGGGTGCGCACCAGTGATGGAGAGATTGCAATTGTCCTCTCCCAAAATAAAAATTTTCAGGATCGTCCCATACTTCGCATTATTCAAGACAGTGACGGTAATGATGTAGAAGAAGAGGTTATAAGAGATATGGTGAAGATTCCAAGCCTTTTTATAACAGAAATTCTTGAATACTGAATTGTTTCAATAAATCTTAAAAAGTAAAATATCCGTGATAACACGGCAGAATGGAGGAAGTCATGATTGACATTAAATTTTTGAGAGAGAACCCTGAGATCGTTAAGGAAAATATCAAGAAGAAATTTCAGGATGAAAAATTACCTTTGGTAGATGAGGTCATCGCCCTGGATGCAGAGAGCAGAAAAGCAAAGCAGGAAGCGGATGATCTGCGTGCTGCCCGTAACCGTATCTCCAAGGAAATCGGCGGATTGATGGCACAGGGCAAGAAGGAAGAGGCGGAAAGCAAGAAAGCTGAGGTAGCTGCAGGTGCAAAGCGCCTTGCTGAGCTCGAAGAACTGGAAAACGAACTTCAGGAGAAGGTTACCAAGATCATGATGGTGATCCCCAATATAATCGATCCTTCCGTGCCTATTGGTAAAGATGACAGCGAAAATGTGGAAAATGAGAAATTCGGTGAGCCGGTGGTTCCTGATTTTGAAGTTCCTTATCATGCAGATATCTTAGACAGCATAAGCGGATTGGACAAGGAGTCTGCAGGAAGAACCAGTGGTAATGGTTTCTATTATCTGATGGGTGACGCTGCAAGAATTCACTCTGCCATGATCAGCTATGCCAGAGATTTCATGATCGACAAGGGCTT